>JAKSPP010000001.1 GCA_024404735.1 Oscillospiraceae bacterium
CATTATCTCCTTGCAGATGCATGTGAGGTATCTGGGCTGGGATGCAAATACAATCGCACCTTCGCTGTCGTAGCCGTAGTAAAGCGGGCGAATACCGATGGGGTCTCTTGCGGCAATAAACTCATTCTCAAGTCCGTCGTAAATGATAAGAGCGTACTCTGCATCCAGCATCTTAAACATTTCACAGCCGTACTGCTCATAAAGGGGAAGAAGGATTTCGCAGTCGCTGTCGCTCTTAAAGCAATATCCCTTGTCCTTAAGCTCCTGTCTCATAGACTCAAAGCCGTAAATCTCGCCGTTGCAGATTACGTAGCTTCCGTTTCTCTCAAAGGGCTGCATTCCTTCCGGATGAAGTCCCATAATAGAAAGACGGTGAAAGCCCAGCAGCCCTCCGGAGATTCTTATTATCCGGCTGTCATCGGGACCTCTGGACACCGTTTCTTCAAATCCTTTTGTAAATAACTCTATATCTGCTCTCGGAGAGCAGTAACCCATTATCGAACACATTTTTTCCTCTCAATCTGCCATTTCATGGCTTATGGGAAGCGGCAAAATGCCGCTTCCCTCTTTTTTATTTAAGCTATTTTATTCAACATCCTGAAGGGCGTCGAAGCCTTCTTCACCGGTTCTTACCTTGACGACATTCTCAACATCGTAAACGAATATCTTGCCGTCGCCGATATGGCCTGTGTAAAGCGTCTTCTTTGCGGTTTCAATGACATCCCTGACGGGAATTGCGCTGACAACGATGTCAACCTGAACCTTGGGAAGGAGGTTCGTTTCAACGGCAACACCACGGTAGTATTCGGGCTTGCCTCCCTGAACACCGCAGCCAAGAACGTGGCTTACGGTCATTCCGGTGATTCCGAGCTTCATCATTGCGTTCTTGAGAGAATCAAGACGGGCTTCCTTGCAGATGATTTCGACCTTTGTAAACTTGGGTCCTGTACCCTCTGCGAAGGTGGGGACTGCCTTGACGGGGATTGCCTCTGCGGGAGGTGTCTCACCGGTGACGGCAACAACCTCTTCACCGTAGGAGGTGAACTTGTCAACTGCGGGCATGAAGTCTGCATATGCAGAGGGAAGACCGTGCTCGGAAATATCCAGACCGGTGATTTCCTCTTCAACTGTGCAGCGAAGACCGTGGATCTTCTTAATAAGAAGGAATACGATAATCATCATAATTGCGGCATATGCTGCAACGGTGACAAAGCCTAAAAGCTGAATTCCGAGAAGCTTGAAGGAGCCTGTGTAGAAGAGACCCTCAAGTCCTGCAGGAGCATCGGGGTTAGCGAAAAGGCCGACTGCGATTGTACCCCAGATACCGTTTGCACAGTGAACACCGACTGCACCGACGGGGTCGTCGATATGAAGCTTAAGGTCAAGAAGCTCAACAACCCAGACAACCAGGAAGCCGGAAACGAGACCGATTGCAGCTGCGCCGATTGCATCAACGGCATCGCAGGGAGCGGTAATTGCAACGAGTCCGGCGAGAGAAGCGTTCAGACACATTGAAACATCGGGCTTGCCGTTGCGAATCCAGGTGTAAATCATTGTAGTGCAGGTTGCAACAGCGGGAGCAATGGTGGTAGTAAGGAAGATGGAGCTGAGCTCGGAAACGCTGGTTGCTGCGGCGCCGTTAAAGCCGTACCAGCCGAGCCAGAGAATGAATACGCCCAGTGCGCCGAGGGTAATGGAGTGGCCGGGAATAGCGTTTACCTTTGTGACCTTGCCGTCTTTATCCTTAATATACTTGCCGACGCGGGGTCCGAGAATAGTTGCACCAACAAGTGCTGCGATACCGCCTACCATATGAATTGCGGTGGAGCCTGCGTAATCGTGGAAGCCAATCTGAGAGAGCCAGCCGCCGCCCCAGATCCAGTGGGCCTCGATGGGGTAAACGAAGAGGGAGATAACTGCGGAGTAGATGCAGTAGGAGGAGAACTTGGTTCTTTCAGCCATGGAGCCTGAAACGATGGTTGCGGTGGTTGCACAGAAAACGAGGTTGAATACGAAGGTGGAGGCTCCGGTGAAGCTGCCGTCACCGGGGGAAGCGATAAAATCCTTGAAGCTTGCGAAAAGCTGCATGTTGGGCTTTCCGATGAGACCGAAGAGTGTATCCTCGCCCATCATAATGGTGTAGCCCAGGAGTGTGAAGACAACTGTTCCGATACAGAAGTCCATAAGGTTCTTCATTATAATGTTACCGGCGTTCTTTGCTCTGGTAAAGCCTGTTTCAACCATTGCAAATCCGGCCTGCATCCAGAAAACAAGGGCAGCGCCTATTAAAAACCAAAATTCTACTGTCATTTGTAAGTCACTTCTTTCTTCTAAAATAAATATATACTTAAATGTCGGGGAAATTGAGATATAGCTATTAATTACTTAACAGAGAAAAGCATGTCTGCATAGGAGGGAACGGGCCAGTAGCCGACGGAGGTCATGACCTCTGCTTCATCGGTTGCCTTTCTGAGGGCCTGCATTGCGGGAATAACACGGTCAAGAATCATTCCGGCCTCTTCTGTTATGTTGGCTGCGGTTCCCAGGGCTGCAAGTGCTTCTTCAAGCTTCTCGGTTTCGCTGTCCATGGTGTCGAGAAGGGCAGAGAGCTTCTCAATGCGCTTTGTCTCGAAACGGGTGGATGCACCGGGTACGGCGGAGAGCTTTGCTGCCATAGAGGATGCAAGAGAACTGATATACTCCTCAACAGCGTCGAGGTACATTGTCTTTTCCATGCTTATCATTGTGGAGGCTTCAATGGAAACTGTCTTGCAGTAGTTTTCCATCTGAATTTCGTAACGGCTTAAAAGCTCGGACTCGGAGAATACCTTCTGTGCCATAAGCATATCCATATTCTTCTTATCAAGAAGCTTTGCCATTGCCTCGGGAGTTGTGCGGAGATTTGAAAGACCTCTGGACTCGGCCTCGACAATCCAGGAATCGTCGTATCCGTTTCCGTTAAAGAGAATGCGCTTGTGCTCGCTTATTGTGCTCTTGATAAGGTCGTGCAGTGCAGAGCTGAAATCAGATGCCCCTTCAAGCTTTCCTGCAAACTCTTCGAGAACGGAGGCGACTGCTGCGTTCAGCATGATGTTTGCGCAGGCGATGGAGTTGGAGGAGCCGAGCATACGGAACTCGAACTTGTTTCCTGTAAATGCAAAGGGAGAAGTACGGTTGCGGTCTGTTGTATCAATGTTAAAGCGGGGAAGAACATCAACGCCCAGCTTCATGAGCTTGCGCTCAGTTCCGGCATAGGGCTTGTCCTCATCGATAGCTTCGAGAACAGCGGCCAGCTCGTCTCCGAGGAATATGGAAACAACGGCGGGAGGAGCTTCGTTTGCTCCGAGTCTGTGGTCGTTTCCGGCGGTTGCAACGGAGAGACGGAGAAGATCCTGATAATCATCAACTGCCTTGATTACGGCAACGAGGAAGAGAAGGAACTGTGCATTCTCGTAGGGAGTCTCACCGGGGGAGAGAAGATTTATGCCGGTATCGGTTGCAATGGACCAGTTGTTGTGCTTTCCGCTTCCGTTAACGCCTGCAAAGGGCTTCTCGTGGAGAAGACATACAAGACCGTGCTTCTGTGCAACCTTCTGCATAAGCTCCATGGTGAGCTGGTTGTGGTCTGCGGCTATATTAGTGGTTGCGTAAATGGGGGCCAGCTCGTGCTGAGCGGGTGCAACCTCGTTATGCTCTGTCTTGGCCAGAATTCCCAGCTTCCAGAGCTCCTCGTTCAGCTCTTCCATAAAGGCTGCTATGCGGGGCTTGATTACTCCGAAGTAGTGGTCGTCCATTTCCTGACCCTTGGGGGGCTTTGCTCCGAAAAGTGTTCTGCCGGTGTAGCAGAGGTCGGGGCGCTGCTCATACATTTCCTTTGTAATAAGGAAGTACTCCTGCTCGGGGCCGACGCTGGAGCGTACACATCTGACATCGTCTCTTCCGAAGAGCTTCAGAATGCGGATTGCCTGCTTGTTCAGGGCCTGCATGCTTCGGAGAAGGGGAGTCTTCTTGTCCAGAGCCTCACCGCCGTAGGAGCAGAAGGCTGTGGGAATGCAAAGGGTCTTGCCCTTGATGAATGCATAGCTTGTGGGGTCCCAGGCCGTGTAGCCTCTTGCCTCGAAGGTAGCACGAAGGCCGCCGGAGGGGAAGGAGGATGCATCGGGTTCGCCTCTTATCAGCTCCTTGCCGGAGAACTCCATTATGACTCCGCCGTCGGGAGCGGGAGCAATGAAGCTGTCATGCTTTTCTGCGGTAACTCCGGTGAGAGGCTGGAACCAGTGTGTGAAGTGGGTTGCTCCCTTGGAAACCGCCCAGTCCTTCATGGCAGCAGCAACAGCGTCGGCAACATTCTTGTCCAGACGGGAGCCCTCGTCGATGGTCTTCTTAAGAGAATTGTAAACATCGGCCGAGAGATTTGCCTTCATAACTCTGTCATCAAATACATTACATCCAAAAAATTCGGGGACGGTCTTCATAATTAATTTCCTTCTTTCTTACCGCATTTTATTAAACGAAAAGGGCGCCTTCCACGCTCCGGCCTATGCTACGGCCAACGTGAAAGACGCCCTTGCCTTTCGTTCTATGCGAATTTATTTTTTGTTTTTGAAAATCAAAAAAGCGCCTCCGAGAGTGACCCTCTCGAAGACGCCATTGCCTTGATGTGTGGGATGATACTACCGTAAGACGAATTTGTCAAGTACTTTTTCAGAAAAATCCGAAATTAATTTTTTTATTTTGGGGGCTTGACAAAAAAACGGTTTTGGGTGTATAAAAAATGACAATATGAGCAAAGGCGTTCATTTCGGATTGTCCTCCCGGCTGCGGGAGAAGGCAAAGGTCCGGGGTGAGCGCTTTTTCTTTTTATTTTTATCGTAACTATGAAAGGATGGCAGTAGATGAAGCTTGAAGGAGAAGTGCGTATCCCTTCGGGATGTGCAATAGCAGCGCTTATTTCAAAGGATGGAAAAAGGGTAAGCGGTGAAACAATAATAAAAGCCATGCTGCCGATGCACGATCGCTCCAATGGTCTGGGCGGAGGCTTTGCGGCATACGGAATCTACCCCGAATATAAGGAGTATTACGCTCTGCATATGTTTTTTGACAGCAGAGATACAAGAAAAGCCTGCGAGGTTTTTCTTAAGGAGCGCTTTGAAATAGTCAAGTCCGAGCTCCTTCCCACAAGGAAAATCCCTCAGATAACGGATGAGCCCATTATCTGGCGCTATTTTGTCGCACCTCTTAAGAGCGTGCTTGAGAGCATGCAGCTTGAAGAAAAAGAATATGTAATGCGTACCGTTATGAAGATAAACACGGAAATGAAGGGCGCATATGTTTTTTCAAGCGGCAAGAATATGGGAACCTTCAAGGCAGTCGGCTTCCCGGAGGATGTCGGAGTATTCTACAGACTGGATGAATATGAGGGCTACTCCTGGACGGCACACGGAAGATATCCTACTAACACCCCCGGCTGGTGGGGCGGTGCTCATCCCTTTACATTGCTTGATTATTCAATAGTACACAACGGTGAAATATCCTCCTATGACGCAAACCGCCGTTTTATTGAAATGTTCGGATATAAATGCAATCTTCAGACGGATACAGAGGTCATTACATACATAATGGACTATCTGCTCAGAATTCAGGGACTTTCTCTGGAGGAAGCTTCAAGTGTTGTCGCCGCCCCCTTCTGGAGTGTTATCGAGAATATGCCGGAGAAGGAAAAGAATAAGCTCAAATATCTCCGCACGGTTTTTCCCTCCCTTCTGATAACAGGCCCCTTCTCGATTATCCTCGGCTTTGAAGGCGGACTTATGGCACTTAATGACAGACTCAAGCTCCGCAGTATGGTTGTCGGAGAAAAGGACGATAAGGTGTTTATCGCCAGTGAGGAGGCTGCAATCCGTATGATGGAGCCCGATGCCGAAAACATCTGGTCTCCCGATGGCGGTGAGCCCGTAATAATCCAGGTAAAGGATGGTGTCCAGCTGTGAGTGTAGATTTTATATACCCCGAATTTGAGGTTGTCCGTAATGAAAGCAGATGCATAGCCTGCAGAGTCTGTGAGAGACAGTGCTCAAATGAGGTTCATTATTATGATGACGAAAGAGGCCTTATGGTTTCCGATGAGAGCAAGTGCGTTAACTGCCAGCGCTGTGTGTCTCTCTGTCCCACAAGAGCCCTTAAAATAAGGGAAAGTGACTGCACCTTCCGTAAAAATGCAAACTGGCAGGGTCAGACCATTAAGGAGATTTACAAGCAGGCCTCAACAGGCGGTGTCCTCCTTTCCTCAATGGGTAACCCCACTCCTCTGCCTGTATACTGGGATAAGATTTTAATCAATGCATCTCAGGTTACAAACCCGTCCATTGACCCTCTCCGTGAGCCTATGGAAACAAAGGTCTTCCTCGGAAAGAAGCCGAATATTATCGGAAAAAACGAAGACGGAAGCCTTAAGTGTGAGCTCCCTCCCCAGCTTGAGCTCAGCCTTCCCGTTATGTTCTCCGCTATGAGCTACGGCTCAATAAGCTATAACGCCCATGCCTCCCTTGCAAGAGCCGCAACTGCAATGGGCACATATTATAACACAGGTGAGGGCGGACTCCACGAGGACTTCTATGTTTACGGTCCCAACACAGTCGTTCAGGTTGCATCCGGTCGTTTCGGTGTCCATGAGGATTATCTCTCTGCAGGTGCCGCAATCGAAATCAAGATGGGTCAGGGCGCAAAGCCCGGCATAGGCGGACATCTTCCCGGTGCAAAAATCGTCGGAGATGTCTCCAGAACAAGAATGATTCCCGAGGGCTCCGATGCAATTTCTCCGGCTCCTCACCACGATATCTATTCAATTGAAGATCTGCGTCAGCTTGTTTTCTCTCTTAAGGAGGCAACGGCCTATTCAAAGCCTGTTATAGTTAAGGTTGCCGCAGTTCATAATATTGCCGCCATTGCCAGCGGTATTGCAAGGTCCGGTGCGGATATTATCGCAATAGATGGTTTCCGCGGAGGTACCGGTGCTGCACCCACCAGAATAAGGGATAACGTCGGTATCCCCATTGAGCTTGCTCTTGCCGCAGTCGATTCCCGCCTCCGTGAGGAAGGTATCAGAAACAACGTTTCTCTTGTTGTGGGCGGCTCAATCAGAAGTGCCTCCGATGTTGTTAAGGCCGTAGCTCTCGGTGCGGATGCCTGCTATATTGCAACTGCAGCCGTTCTTGCCCTTGGCTGTCATCTTTGCAGAACCTGTCAGACGGGTAAGTGCAACTGGGGTATTGCAACCCAGCGCCCCGATCTTGTTAAGCGCCTGAATCCCGATATAGGCTCCGAGAGACTCATTAATCTTCTCACAGCCTGGCAGCACGAGATAAAGGAGCTTATGGGCGGTATGGGCATCAATTCCATTGAAGCCCTCAGAGGCAACCGCCTGATGCTCAGAGGCGTTGGCCTTAATGAGAAAGAACTGGAAATTCTCGGAATTTCCTATGCGGGAGAGTGATGAATTATGAAGCGAGTATACGTTAAAGAAGAATGGTGCCTTGGCTGTCATCTCTGTGAATATAACTGTGCCTTTGCCAATTCCGGAAAAAGAGATATGTCCTCGGCCCTAAAGGGAAAACCCATATTCCCCCGTATTCATATCGAATCCGATGATAAAATAACCTATGCGGTTTCCTGCCGTCATTGTGAAGATCCCATGTGCATTAAAAGCTGTATTGCGGGTGCTATATCCAAAAAGGACGGAAGAGTCTGCATTGACAGAAGCAAGTGCGTGGGCTGTCTTACCTGCGTAATGGTCTGCCCCTATGGCGCTCTTGCCCCCGGTGAAAACGGCACTATGCAGAAGTGTGAGCTGTGCCTTGAAAATTCCTGCGGTGCTCCGGCCTGTGTTACGGGCTGCCCCAACAGGGCAATTGTATACGAAGAGAGGTGAGAGGCTTGAAGCATTATGTCATAATCGGAAACGGTATTGCCGCTGTAGGCTGTATCGAAGGCATTCGTAGTAAGGATGCCGTAAATCCCATTACAGTTGTATCCTCCGAGCCCTTCCCGGCCTACGGCCGTCCTCTTATATCCTACTATCTGGCAGGAAAAACAAATATCAAGAAGATGATTTACAGGCCCGAGGATTTTTATGAGAGCAACGGCGTTAAGGTTCTTTACGGCAAAAGCGCAAAGAGCTTTGACCCCGCAGCAAAAACCGTTCTCCTTTCGGACGGTGAAGAGCTTTCCTATTCCGAGCTCCTTATTGCAACAGGCTCCGTTCCCTTTGTTCCCAGATTTCAGGGCATTGAAACCGTAAAAAACAAGTCCTGCTTTATGACAATTGAGGACAGCCTTTCTGTTGAAGAGAGCCTTTCTCCCGAGGCTAAGGTCCTTATAATAGGCGCCGGCTTTATCGGTCTAAAGTGTGCCGAAGGAATAAAGGGCAGGGCAAAGAGCATAATGGTTGCCGACCTTGCAGGACATATTCTTCCCAGCATCCTTGATGATGACAGTGCTCCCTATATGGAGAAGATTCTCACTGATAACGAAATCGAGCTTCTTCTGGGCGATACCGCCCTCCGTTTTGACGGCAACAGAGCATATATGCAGAGCGGAAAGGTAATCGATTTTGATTATCTTGTTCTTGCAGTGGGTGTAAGACCCGCAGCAACACTGTTTTCCGAGGCAGGCGGTGCAATGGGTAAGGGAATAACCATTAATGAAAAAGGGGAAACCTCCCTTCCCTCTGTCTATGCTGCCGGTGACTGTACCGAAAGTATGGATATTTCCTGCGGAGAAATCTCCGTAACCGCAAACCTCCCCTCCGCTTATATGCAGGGCCGCACCGCAGGTGTTAATATGGCAGGCGGAATAGAGTGCTATGACAAGGGAATAAAAATGAATTCCATTGGTTTCTTCGGCCTCCATGTTATTTCCGCAGGCACAAGGACCGATGAAACCCTTGTATATGAAGCAAAGAGCGATTCTTCCCTTAAGAAGCTCTATGCAAAGGACGGAGTACTGACGGGCTATATGCTGGTCGGAGATGTTGAGAGAGCAGGTGTATATACTGCCCTTATCAGAAACAGAACGCCTCTTGATTCCTTTGATTTTGAAAAAATGAAGCAAATTCCCTCCCTCGCTCCCTTTGGCAGTGAGGCAAGAAGAAATATGCTCGGAGGTGTGGTGTGATGCTGCGTGATGCTAAGTGTATGGATTATTCAAGGCTTAATGCCATTGTAAGAGAAGCCGGCGAAGACGTTGTGCTTAAAAATGTCTGCGGCCAGCGCTTCATAGGTGCAGGACTTTCGGGAAGAAAAATCGAAATTGACGGGGTCCCCGGCAATGCACTTGGCGCTTATCTTAACGGTGCGGAGATAACCGTTAACGGCAATGCACAGGATGCCGTGGGCGATACAATGAATGACGGCGAAATCGTAATAAACGGAAGCATCGGCGATGCCGCAGGCTACGCAATGAGAGGCGGCGCCATGTACGTCAGAGGCGGCGCAGGCTACAGGGCCGGCATTCATATGAAGGAGTATAAGGAGAAGGTTCCCGCTCTTATCATAGGTGGCTGTGCGGGCAGCTTTCTCGGCGAGTATCAGGCAGGCGGTATTATTGCCGTACTCGGTCTTGATAAAAAGGATGACACTCCTCTTATCGGCAACTTCCCCTGCACGGGAATGCACGGCGGAAAGCTTTATTTAAGAGGAAGCATCGAAGGACTGCATTTTCCCAATCAGGTTAATGTAAAGAAGGCAGATGCAGAGGATATGGAAAAGCTTCTCCCTTATCTTTCGCGCTTTGCCTCTGTTTTCGGCATTTCTCTTGATAGTCTTAAGAATGATGAATATACCGTTGTAACTCCCGATAACGCAAACCCCTATAAGCAGCTTTATGCCGCAAACTGAAACAGCTATAAAATTATAAGAAAAATGACGGGTCTTATTCCGAATAAGGCCCGTCATTTATTATCTGAGTTATAATTATTACTCGGCTGCTATTGCCTCAATCTCAACAAGAGCACCCTTGGGAAGGGCTGCAACCTCAACTGCGGCTCTTGCGGGGCAGTCACCGCAGAAGTACTCTGCATAAACCTCGTTCATTGCGGCAAAATCGCCCATATTCTTAAGAAATACGGTTGTTTTGCATACGTTCTCAAGACCGAGGCCTGCCTCTTCAAGAACAGCCTTAACATTCATAATGGACTGCTTTGTCTGAGCTTTTATGTCCTCTCCTGCAAAGGCACCGGTTGCGGGGTCAATGGGAATCTGGCCGGAAACGAAAACAAAACCGTTTGCGGCTATGCCCTGTGAATAGGGGCCGATTGCCCCGGGTGCTTTTTCTGTCGCAATAATCTTTTTCATATTCATAACCTCTCGTAATTACAAAATTGGATTATGGAAGAATAATAAACCCAAAAGGAACAATAGTCAATAATGTAAATGCACTCCGATTACGGCTTTCGCCCATCGGAGTGCATTTATATTTATCATGTTAAAAGACATATTGCAGCGATGACAAGACCGATGCCGACTATAAAAACAAGTCCTATAAGCATTGCCGCAGCCATTGCGCCCAGCATGGCTCCTCTCTGTCCCTCCGGGCTTATTTCAAAGCCCTTTCTATCCTCGCTTTTCCCCGGAAATATTTTCCTTCGGCCGGTTTCGGGAGAACGGGCTTCGGGTGAGGAGAACATACTCATATCCGCAATGCTGTGTCCGTCATCATCGTCGTATTTTTTTCGTGCCATGGCTTTATTTATCGTAAAGATGGCATACAACGTAATGTCCGGGCTCAACCTCTCTCTGTACGGGAGCCTCCTGCTTGCAGCGCTCTGTGCATCTTGCACAGCGTGTGTGGAACTTGCAGCCCTTGGGGGGATTTGCGGGGGAGGGGATGGAGCCCTCAAGGACAATTCTGTTCATCTTTGCAGTGGGGTCGGGTACGGGAATGGCGGAGAAAAGAGCCTCTGTGTAGGGGTGAAGAGGATTATTGAAGATATCCTCGGTTGCGCCGTACTCAACAAGATTTCCAAGATACATAACGCCGACGGTATCGGAGATATGCTCAACAACGGAAAGGTCGTGGGAGATGAAGAGGTAGGTGAGGCTGTGCTTCTCCTTAAGTTCGTTGAGGAGGTTAATAATCTGTGCCTGAATGGAAACATCCAGTGCGGAAACAGGCTCGTCACATACGATGAATTCGGGATTAAGGGCAAGGGCTCTTGCAATGCAGATTCTCTGTCTCTGTCCGCCGGAGAACTCGTGGGGATAACGGTTTTTGTGGAAGGACTGCAGTCCGCAGTTGTCCATAACCTCGTCAATATAGTCATTGTACTCGTTTGCGGGTACGATGTTATGTTCTCTTACAGCCTCGCCGATGATTTCGCCGACATGAAGTCTGGGTGAAAGGGAGGAGAAGGGGTCCTGGAAAATAATCTGCATTTTGGGGCGCAGGGCTCTCATTTCCTTTGCAGAGAGGTCATAAACATCTTTTCCGTTAAAGAGAACCTGACCGCTTGTTTTCTCGCCTGCAAGGCGGAGAATGGTTCTTCCTGTGGTGGTCTTGCCGCAGCCGGATTCACCAACAAGGCCCATTGTTGTTCCACGCTTCAGGTTGAAGGTAACTCCGTCAACGGCCTTGACATGTCCGACGGTCTTTCCGAAAAAGCCACCCTTAATGGGGAAATACTTCTTCAGGGAATTTACCTGAAGAACATACTGAGGGTCATAGCTTACGGGAGTGAAATCGTCCTTGATTACTTCGCTCATTTTTACTTGCCCTCCTTCTCATCATAGTAGCGGTAGCAGGAAACATAGTGGGTATCCGAAAGCTTTATCATGCCGGGGTACTCACCGCTGCACCGGGAAACGCACATTTCGCAGCGGTCCTTGAAATAGCAGTAGTCGGGCATGTTAACGGGATTGGGAACCTTTCCGGGAATGGAGTAAAGCTTTTCGGCTTTCTTTCCGACAACAGGCTTTGATGCCATAAGTCCTATTGTGTAGGGATGTGAGGGATGTGCGAAAATCTCAAGGGCGGTGCCCTTTTCGACAACTCTTCCCGCATACATTACAACGACATAATCTGCCATCTCGGCAATAACGCCGAGGTCATGGGTAATGAACATAATGGAGGAGTTAATCTTATCCTTCAGATTTCTGAGAAGGTCGAGAATCTGTGCCTGAATTGTAACGTCAAGGGCTGTGGTGGGCTCGTCTGCAATAATGATTTTGGGGCTGCATGCAAGGGCCATTGCAATCATAACACGCTGGCGCATACCGCCGGAAAGCTCGTGGGGGTACATTTTGTACACACCCTCGGAGTTTGCAATGCCGACCATTTCAAGAAGCTCTATTGTACGCTCCTTTATGCTTTCATCGCTCTTGCCCTCGTCATCGTGAAGGGCAATAACCTCGTTAATCTGCTCGCCGATGCGGAAAACAGGATTAAGTGCGGTCATAGGCTCCTGGAAAATCATGGAGATGAAATTTCCGCGGAGCTTCTGCATAACCTTTTCGGGAGTCTTTGTTATATCGTAGGCCTTGCCGTTGCCCAGATTAAGGCGAATGGAGCCGGATACAATCTGACCCTGAGGACGCTGAAGAAGCTGCATAAGAGAAAGGGAGGTAACCGATTTGCCGCAGCCGGACTCACCGACAACGCCTACGGTCTTTCCCAGAGGAACGTCAAAGGAAATTCCGTCAACGGAGTGAACGGTTCCCACATCCGTAAAGAAGTAAGTGTGAAGGTCCTCAAACTCAACTGCGTTACCGGGGTCCTTCATTGTGGTAAGGTATTCGGATTCGGGGACATTTTTGCGCTTGCGCTTTTTCTCAAGCTCGTTTGTGGTTTTGCGGTTCTGTCTTGAGATTCTTCTTGTCTCCGCTGCGGAGAGATAACCGTCATTATTCTTTTTTGCCATAATGCTTACTCTCCTTTCATCAGCGCTTCATCTTGGGGTCGAAGGCATCGCGGAGACCGTCGCCGACAAGGTTGAAGGCGAGAACGGTTGCAAGAAGGAGAACGCCTGCGGGAATCCAGATGAACCAGTATGTTGTAAGAACAAAGGTGTTGTTAACGTCATTTATTATGTTACCCCAGGATGCGAAGGGGAACTTGATTCCGAGACCGAGGAAGCTGAGGGTTGCCTCGGTGATGATTGTTCCGCCGACACCCATGGTGAAGGAAACAATAAGCTGAGGAATAACATTGGGAACAAGATGCTTGAAAATTCGGGAGCTTACCTTAAGACCGGAGGACTCCGTTGCCGTCATAAACTCCTGCTCACGGAGGGAGAGAATCTGACCTCTGACCATTCTCGCAATTCCAGGCCAGCCGAGGATTCCGAGGATGAGCATAAGGTAAATCATTCTGATTTTCGGGTCAACTCTCATTGCATCCATGGCAGCGCCGAGAATGATGATGATAGGTGTGGAGGGTATGCAGTAGAAAATATCGACTATTCTCATTACGAGGTTGTCAACCCATTTTCCGAAGTAGCCTGCAATACCGCCGAGGATAACACCGATAAGAGTTGCAATAACTTCGACGATAAATCCGATAAGAAGTGAAACTCTTCCGCCGTACATAAGACGGGTAAGCATATCCATTCCGTTTCGGTCGGTTCCCAGCCAGTGGGCCTTGCTGGGAGAAGCATAGGTATCGTAAATACGGGATTCTGTCTGCTGCTTTACTGACCAGTTCTTGGTTGCGGGGTTATAGGAAACGGTGTATTCATGCTGTACGCCGTCGGTATCCGTGAAGTAAAAATCATCGTTGCCCGCATCAAGGGACTCTGCCAGCTCCTCCTTGAAGGCACGGGTAATAAATACGTCGGCCATTACGCTGCTGACGACATAACGGCTTATATAAGCAATTTCGTTATCGCCCTCGAAAACAACTCCGCCGTCGGAAATTGTGTACTGCTTTCCGTCGGCCTCGAAGCTGTCCGCTCCTGTGGAGTGAGCCTTAAGTGCGTTGTACTTGAGGGAGAAGGGAATATCCGCACCCTCAATACTTGAGGAGACGATATCCTTGTATGCAATGCCTATCATTGTTCCGTCCTCAAGAGATACGGAATAAAAATCCTCGCCCTCTGTTGTAATGCTGTAGTCAACCTTCTTGAAGCTGAAGGTGTCCTTGCCCTTCTGAAGGGCCATTACAAGCTGAGCCTGAATGACGGTGTCGAAGCTCTGCCCGTCTGCTACTGCATAACGGAGCTCCTCGTTCTTTACAACACCGGCATATTCCTTGTTAAGGTACTCGTAGCGGTAGAAAAGCTGATTCTCTTTATAGGGGGAGATAAGTCCTCCGATAAAGGAGAAGACGAACATAAAAACGAGAATTACAAGGCCGACAAGGGCTATTCTGTTTCTGAAGAAACGCTTGGCAACAAGTGCGCCGGGAGAAAGGGTCTTAACACGGCGGTCATCGTTAAGGGAAAGCTCCTCGTTTTCAGCCTCTGCAGAGGTGTTTTCTCTGATTTCATTTGAATTATTGCTCATTGTTACGTCCCCCGTTCCTCAGGAAATACGTACGCGGGGGTCAACCACAGCGTACAGAATATCGGAAATAAGATTTCCGGCAAGAGTCAGAATGGACAGGAAGGTTAGATAGAACATGGAGAAGGGAATATCTCCGCCGACCATTGCGTGATAGGAGGTAAAGCCTATTCCGGGGATGGAGAAGAGGGTCTCCGTGATAAGAGCTCCGGAGAAAAGTCCGGGAAGAGAACCGCCGATAATAGTAACAAGAGGAATAAGAGTGTTGCGGAATGCGTGATGATAAATGACCTTTCCCTCGGGCAGACCCTTTGCTCTTGCGGTGCGGATGTAATCGGAGTTCAGAACCTCCAGCATATTGGTTCTTGTGTAACGCATAAGAGAGCCGATGGAAAGAACAACAAGAACAATAATGGGCATAACAAGATGGTTTGCCTTGTCAAGGAACTGTCCCCAGGGGGAGAGCTGGTCATGGATTCTTCCGACGAGGCCGAAAAGGTCAAACCAGCCAAGCTTAACCGCAAAAACAAGCTTCATAAGAGAGGCAAAGAAGAATGTAGGAAGGGATATACCGGCCAGTGCAACAACAGTAATGGTGTAGTCTGTTCTTGAGTACTGCTTTGTGGCGGCAAGAACTCCGAGAGGAATTGCGATTGCCAGCTCAAAGAACATGGAAACCGCGCCCATAACGAAGCTGAGCCATACGGTATCGTTAAACTTTTCAATAACGGGAACAGTGTAATACCAGCTGTCTCCAAACTCGCCTTGGAGCATCTGCCCCCACCACGAGATAAAGCCGGGAATAATTCCTTTGTCCATATTATACATAGCCTCAAGCTGGGTCATCCACTCCTCGAAGCTTTTGGAGCCGGGCTGCATGGATTTTTGCCTTGCTATGTTTTCGATGTAGGATGTTGGCAGGCAGCGCATAACTGCATAAATTATGAGCGTCACAAAAAACAGGATGACGATACTCAAAAGTATGCGCTTAATGATGAATTTGGTCACGGATACTGTCTCCTCCAATCCGATATTGTTGTAAATGCCTGGGGGAAAATTTTGTCGCCGCAGAAAATAAGCCTCTGCGCACGAAGCAGCGTCTTTGCCCTTCGTGGGAATTCCCTTGAACTTGCGGTAAAGGCGCTGCTTCGTATGCAGCGGTATTATCCCGCAGCCCCGGAGGGCTTTGGGATAATACCGTTAAAAATTACGGTAAACTGAATAATCTCTTAAACCGTGAGATTACTGCATAACAGTGTTCTCAATCTCGCTCATCCAGCCGTAGAAGGTGGTGATGTCGGGAGTGATGGTGGAGAGGTTTACACGCTCGGAGGAGAAGATGATGGCGTTCTGACGCTGGTATACGGGAATCTCAACTGCCCAGTCGATAACTATGTCAAGGGCTGCCTTGTACATAAGCTTTCTGTAAGCCTGGTCGGTGGAAGCTCTTGCAGCGAGAATAATCTCATCAAGCTCTTCGTCCTGAATGTTGTAGTGGTTGGAGCCGGTGGAGCCGGGGAGACCTACAACGTTGGTGGAGTGATAAATCTGGTACATGTCGGGATCGACGGTTGCGCCCCATGCAGCACACCACATATCAACGGTGTCGGCATCCAGACCATCCCAGAGGTCTGCGGAGTTGGAGAGGTCCTTAACAACGAGCTTGAAGCCGATGGACTCGAGAGCAGCGGCAGCCTCGGTGATAACCATGAAGGAGGGGTGATCGCCGATACCGTCAGCGGGAATCCAGCACTCGTACTCGAGCTTGGCTCCCTCGGGAGCAGCGGTGACCTTGCCGTTTTCAACGGTGTAGCCTGCAGCCTCGAAGTAACCGAGAGCGGCCTCGAGAGCAGCGGCGTACTTCTCTTCGGCACCCATTGCGGAGGTGTAGATATCGTTGCCGTTAACGTCAACGGAGAAGGCTACCTTGTAGCCGTCGTCTGTGGACTGGGGAGCAGCCCAGGAGGTGTTGGAGATGGGGTAGTTGATGATGGCAGCGCGGTCGCCGTAGTAGGACTCAACGCCCAGGTTACGGTAAACAGAGATAACGGTTGCAATAGCCTTGCGGAGGTTCTTGGAAGCATCGGAATCCTTTTCGCCGACATTTACGCGGGAAGCGGAGATGCCGATGTAGCCGTAGCCGAGGTTGTCAACAGTGTTAACGGTAACAACGGAGCCGTTAAGCTCGCCGCCGTTGGCCTTCTCAATAGCAGCGATGCTATCGTTGGAGAAGGAAGGATCGGAGATATCGATGTTGCCGGTGATAACGCCGTTGAGCTTATCTTCGTCGGCGGTGCACTCCTGGAACTGAACATACTTGGTGAGGGGGCAGCCCTTGAAGTAGTACTCGTTAGCTTCGTAGTAAACAACGCCGTTCTCGAACTTAACGAACTTGTAGGGGCCTGCGCCGAGAGGCTGGGTGGTCTTTGCACGAACAGAGCTCAGGTCGCCCTTGGCAAAGCCGAAGCAGTTGTTGTCGTAATCGTAGGAAGCCTTGTCACCGTAGTAGTGAAGAGGAGTGATGGAGAGAGAAAGCTGGTAGATAGCGGTTGCATCAAGCTCGGTGAGGATAACGCGGAGGCTGTTTTCTCCGGTCTTCTGAATACCTGCAATGTTTGCAGCGGACTCACCGGTCTGAACACCGGCAACATACTCCTCGCCGAGAGCTGCGATAGTGAGAGAAACGAGGTCGGAGCCTGCGGTTTCTGTGGCTACAGCGGTATCAATATCGCCTTCATAAGCCTCAACGATAGCGTTCCAGAAGGCTTCGGCATCTGCGCCATCTTCGAGCTCAAAGCCCCAGAGGCCGGCAGCACCGGTAACGTCGGATACGCCGTAAGCAGCGCCGTAATTGGCAATGACATAGTCTACGATTTCCTGAGCAAAGTCAATGCCGGCCTGGGTGTTGTAATAGTTCCAGAAAGCATTGTACTGTTCCTCAGTGTAGAGGTCTGTCTCTGTGTAGCCGTCGGGGCCGGCTGCAAGGATAACATTTGCACGGGTATCCATACCGCTGCGGTACTCTTTCATACCGAGGATGGGCTGTGCGTAAAGGGTGGAGGCTCCGTCATAGGTGGGGTCACAGAGAACATACATGGAGAAGATAACGTCATCAATGGTGAGGTCTTCGCCATCGGAGAACTTGAGGCCGTCTGCAAGAGTGAAATCATAGTAAACGGTGCCGTCGGCATTCTCGGTGATAACGCAGTCTGCAGGTCCGTTGTAGGTGTAATCGGTGCCGTTGTAAGCGATGGTCTCGCCCTCAATACCGTTGAGAATCATAGCGCCGGTACGGTCGGAGGTGAGAAGTCCAAGCTGAGTCATTGCGGCAGCATCCTGGTCATAAGCAGACTCTGCGAAGAAGGGAGAGAACTTGCTGCTGAAGGATGAGTAACCGATAACAAGAGGACGGTTGGGGTCGGAAGCAACGGGCTTCTCCTCGGGCTGAGCGTCGGGAGTAGTGTCGGGCTCGGTTGTGCCCTCGTTGCCTGTGGTGTCTGCGGGGGTTGTTGCTTCGGTGTTATTGGTTTCGGTCTGTGCGTTGTCGGTGGTATTGGTCTTGCCACATGCCGCAAAAACGCTGAGACACATAACAACAGCAAGAAGCAGTGCGATTGTCTTTTTCATTTTTGAATTTTCCTCCTTATAGAAAAATTTTTGTTTGGCTAACAATCGTAAAAAGGGTTTCCCCTTTTTATACTGAATTAATGGATAGAGCTTAAATCAAAGCTCTTAAGGAAGCTGTCTGCCTCCTCGCATACGCCCTTAAGGCATTTCTCCTCAAAGGGAGTATCAAGGCCGGCATTTTTAAGAAGCTCGGTAAAGGTACGGCTGCCGCCCTGAACGGTGTATGCCATATATGTCTCCCATGCCTTTTTAAGGTCCTTGCGGATTCTTGCCCAAAACTGAAGGGAAACTGTCTGTGCAAGGCAGTAATCTATGTAATAGAAAGGAGAGGAATAAATATGGTGCTGTCTCTGCCAGCCCTCGCCCTCGGAGTAGAAGGGAATATCTCCGTCAAGCTTCATCCAGGGCATATAAATTCCAAGAAGCTCCTTCCATACGCCGTGGCGCTCTGCGGGGCTCATCTCCGGCTTTTCGTAAACGATGTGCTGGAAATGGTCAACCATCGTGCCGTAGGGGATGAAGGTGAGAGCACCGGAAAGATGGCTGTAGCGGAATTTGTCGGCATCCTTACCGAAGAAGCCTTCACTCCAGCCCTCTGCGAAGAATTCCATACTCATTGAGTGAACCTCGCAGCCTTCAAGAGAGGGCCATGCATAGGAGGCGGGAATTCTCTTTCTGTTCATCCATCCGGCAAAGGCGTGGCCTGCCTCGTGGGTGACAACCTCAACGTCGTGCTGAGTGCCGTTGAAGTTTGCGAAAATGAAGGGTACCTCATAATCGGCGATATCGGTGCAGTAGCCGCCGCCGGATTTTCCTTCTGTTGAAAGAACATCGAGAAGCTCACCCTCAAGCATTGTGCGGAAAAACTCGCTTGTCTCGGGGGAGAGCTCATCATAGAACTTCTTGCCCATGGCGAGAATATCATCGGCCTCGCCTGCGGGGCGGGGATTTCCGGAGCGGAACTCAAGGGCTGCATCCGCAAAGCTCAGGGGATACTCCTTGCCGAGGCGCTTTGCCTGCTCCTTGTAGATTTCGGAGGCAACGGGAACAAGATATTTCTGTACGGCCTCTCTGAAGGCGGCAACATCGTTCTTGTCGTAGCAGTTTCTCTGCATACGGTAATAGCCGAGCTCCGTGTAGCCGTCGTAGCCGAGCTTTCTGCCCATTTTATCGCGAAGCTTAACAAGCTTGTCGTAAATCTCGTCGGTCTTTGCCTGATTGTCCTTGTACCACTGTCCCTCTGCCTTCCAGGCTGCCAGTCTTCTCTCATCGTCTGAATCGGTCTTGAAGGGAGTCATCTGGGAGATGGTGTATTCCTTGCCCTCAAAGGGGATTTTTGCGGATGCAAGAAGGTCCTCGTACTCTCTTGCAAGCTTGTTTTCCTCCTGAAGCTCGGGAATGATTTCCGGTGAGAAGGTCTTAAGGGCAATCTCTCCGTTCAGGAACATAAGGTCGCCGTATTCTGCGGAAAAGTCGGGACGGAAGGGGCTCTCCAGCATGGTCTTTTCCCATACCTGCTCGAATTCCTCAAGCTCGGGGCTTGCCTCATTCCAGAACTCAACCTCTTTTGTGTAAAATTCGATGCGTGTGTCGATATCGTGGCGGATGTTTGCAAGAACGCTCATTGTGGAAACGTGCTTGCTTGCCTTCTCATGGCGAAGGAAAACCTCTTTTGCCTCTTCATAGCTTGAGGAGTTCTTCTGGGTCGCGTTCAGCTCCCTTGCCTCTGCCTTTACCGCCTCAATATCGGGGCGCTCGTATTTCATCTCGGAAAATTTCACTTTTATATTTCTCCTCGAAATGAATAATTATTGGATATATTCAGCTTTATTTAAGAATAATACCGATTTAATGAATAATAATTCAAATGCTATACAAATGGTGTTAACGCAACAGAAGACAGTACCGTTTCGGATAATAAGCGCTTGTGCGGCTTTTTCCGTACTCGATACCATCTCCTGAAGAAAGCCCGGAATTTCGGGAAAAACCCGAAATCCGTGCCGAAATCAATCATAAATGAGGGAAGAGGATAATTATTCCTGCTCCCAGTTGTGCCAGACGTTCTGAACGTCGTCGTTGTCCTCGAACATATCAAGCATCTTACTCATGTTCTTGATATCGTCCTCGTTTGTGAGCCTTATGTATCCGTTCTGGGGAATCATCTCAACCTGAGCGGAGAGAAGGGGATAGCCCTTTGCGGTGAGAGCCTCGGAAACGGAGGCAACGGCGTCTGTCTCTGTGTAAACGGTGAAGGCACCCTCGTCGGGCTCAAAGTCAGAAGCTCCGCAGTCAAGAGCATCCATCATTACCTCATCCTCATCGTAATCGCCGTCCTCGTTGTCGATGACGATAACGCCCTTGCGGTCGAAGGACCAGGAAACGCAGTTGGATGCGCCCAGATTTCCGCCGTACTTATCGAAGTAATGACGAACCTCGGATGCGGTACGGTTGCGGTTGTCGGTCATTGTCTCAACGATAACGGCAACACCGCAGGGGCCGTAGCCCTCGTAGGTAACATTTTCCCAGTTGGAAGTATCGCCTGCTCCGAGAGCCTTGTCGATGGTACGCTTGATGTTGTCGTTGGGCATGTTTGCAGCCTTTGCCTTGGCAATAACGGTTGCAAGACGGGAGTTGTTTGCAGGGTCACCGCTGCCGCCTTCCTTAACGGCAACTATCATTTCTCTGGCAATCTTTGTGAAGGCCTGAGCGCGCTTTGCATCGGCAGCGCCCTTGGTCTTCTGTATGTTATGCCATTTGGAATGTCCGGACATAATGAAAACCTCTCTATAGTATATAGTGTTTTGCGGAAGCTTCAGGACCGTAAACCGGGTCTTGAAATCTGCATAATATATGGTATAATAGCCACTGCAGGGAAAGAAATCCCCCGTACAGGGCACAATATATTACCATATTTTCGTCCCATTGGCAAGTAAAAATAACCATGATTTATTATCTTTTTTTATAATTGTAAAAATTTTCTTTGTTTTCGGAAAATAATACTTGACAAAGCTTCTTTAATCTGTTATCTTATCTGAGCGCTCTGAAGACAGCAGGTGGCCCTAAAGGCCGTAAGTCCTGCCGAGGAAGGCTTCGTAAATTCCATTGCGGAACTTAAAGTTGCTTTTTTACTGTCTTCGTGCTTAGGCTGCACGGAGGCTTTTCTTTTCTGTGGGCGTGACAAATATCCCGGAGGTGAAACAATGCCTAACCAGAAAGTTCTCAGCGAGAAACAGGCAATAGTCGCCGCTCTTACCGAGCGTATCAAGAATGCTTCTTCCGGTGTTTTCGTAGACTACAAGGGAATCAACGTTGCTCAGGATAACGAGCTCCGTAACGAGCTCCGTGATAACGGTGTTGAGTATTCCGTAGTTAAGAACACACTCACAAGATTCGCAGTCAAGGATTGCGGTCTCGAGGCTCTTGATCCCGTTCTCAACGGCACTACCTCTCTCGCAACCAGCGCTGGCGATCCCATCGCACCCTTCCGCGTAATCACAGGTTATGCAAAGAAGCTTGACGGTATCTTCACCATCAAGGCTGCTTTCATGGACGGAAAGATTCTTTCCGAGCAGGAAGTTGCAGAAATTTCCGCACTTCCTTCCAAGGACGCTCTTTACAGCCAGGTATTCGGAACACTCCTTGCTCCCATTACCTCTCTTGCAGTCGTTCTCAACCAGATTTGCGAGCAGAAGGGCGGCGCACCCGCTCCCGCAGCAGAATAATTTATTCTGCGTAAGTATCTATCTAAATTATTTGGAGGAATTTAATTATGGCAAGCGAAAAAGTAAATGCTCTTATTGAAGAAGTAAAGGCTCTCACCGTTCTCGAGCTTTCCGAGCTCGTACACGCTCTTGAGGAGGCTTTCGGTGTATCCGCTGCTGCTGCTGTTGCAGCTGCTCCTGTAGCCGGCGAAGCTGCTGCTGCTGAGGAGAAGACCGAGTTCGATGTCGTTATGACCGACTTCGGCGCAGAGAAGATCAAGGTTATCAAGGAAGTTCGTGGCATCACCGGCCTCGGCCTCGCAGAGGCAAAGGCAAAGGTCGAGACCGTTCCCGCAGTTATCAAGGAAGCCTGCTCCAAGGAAGAGGCCGAGGAGATCAAGGGCAAGCTCGAGGCTGTTGGCGCAAAGGTCGAGCTCAAGTAAGTTTAACCCTTACATCTGCTTTATTCATAACCCGTTCTCCTTTTGGGAGCGGGTTATTTTTTATTGCTTATTGCACAACAACAAAGTATCACTTTAATGCGATAATGTGCATATTCCCGTTTTCAAAAAAATACTTGCATTTGCGGTTTTAATGAATTAAAATAGCGCATATTTTATTTTTCTTAAAATCGGGAGAAATATTATATAAATATGTATGAGGAGAAAAGAAAGAAATGATTAACTTTCTGACAGGCACACTGAACACTGTCGCATGGCTCTACATCTTCCTCCCCTGTGCTATCATCGGAGGACTGTTCCTGACCATTCGCTGCGGTGGAATTCAGTTCAGACACTTCATCTATGCCATGAAGAATACTCTCGGCAAGATGTTCAAAAAGTCCTCTGCAGGTGACGGCGCAGTTACCCCCCTTCAGGCTGTTACAACGGCTCTTGCCGCTACAGTCGGAACAGGTAACATTGTCGGTACCTCACAGGCTATCGCAATGGGCGGCTACGGTGCTGTTTTCTGGCTCTGGGTTGCTGCTCTTCTCGGTATGGTAATCAAGTACTCCGAGGTCGTTCTCTCCATTAATTATCGTGAGCGTGACGCAAAGGGCGACTGGGTCGGCGGTCCTATGTACTACATCACCAAGGGCCTCGGCAAGGGCTGGAAGTGGCTTGCTGCTCTCTTTGCCGTATTTGCTGTTCTCGCATCCTTCGGTATCGGCAATATGTCCCAGGTTAACTCCATTACAGGCTCCATCCTCGGTGCTATCGGCTCCTTCACAAGCGCCGGTGCTGTAAGCGCAACTGCCGAGACTGTTATCAAGTGGATTCTCGGTGTTGCAATTGCAATCATTGTTGCTCTTGTTCTTCTCGGCGGTATCAAGCGTATCGGTTCCGTTACCGAAAAGCTTATCCCCGTTATGAGTGTTCTCTACATCATCTTCACTCTTATCATTATCTGCACCAACATCTCCGGTATCGGTGCTGCCTTCGGCAAGATTTTCAAGTATGCCTTCAATGCAAAGGCTGTCCTCGGCGGTGCAACAGGTTACGCTCTCAAGCAGTGTGTTGTCTGGGGTCTTCGCCGCTCCGCCTTCTCCAATGAGGCAGGTCTCGGCTCTGCAGGTATGGCTCATGCCGCTGCTGAAACTCCCTCTCCCGTTCATCAGGGTCTTTACGGTATCTTTGAAGTATTTATGGATACCATCGTTATCTGCACACTCACCTCTCTTACCATCATCATCTCCGGTGTTGACATCTCCTTCGGCGTAAAGCCCGGCAGTGAGCTTATCACCTCTGCTTTTGCAAGCGTATTCGGCGGTAAGATTGCATCCCTCTTCATTGCAATTGCTCTTGTTCTCTTTGCCTTCTCCACTGTTCTCGGCTGGGCTCTTTACGGTACACGCTGCGTTCAGTACCTCTTCGGCATGAAGGCCATCAGAGTTTACCAGATTATCTTCGCAATCGTTATCGTTATCGGCTGCGTATCTCCCATTGACGTTGTATGGGACCTCTCCGATACCTTCAACGGCCTTATGGCAATCCCCAACTTCGTTGCTCTCTTCGGACTCTCCGGTGTTGTTGCAAAGCTCACAAAGGAGCACTTTGCCAATAAGAACGGTCTCCGCAAGTAAGCTGCATTTCCCCGAAAATAATAATTTTCTCCTCCGGTTTTCAGACCGGGGGAGATTTTTTTTACGGATTTTTCCTTTAGTGAAACATATTTTGGTTTTTGCCGTCTAAATATAATGCGGTGCCGGAGAAGGAAAATATACCTTCCCTTCGGAATAATATACAAAAATGCTACAACAGAGTATTAGACTGTGCATTACTTTAAGGTATTATGCGCCGAATATCAATATCCTATGGAGGAATGACAATATGACAAAAACAGGATTAAAGAGGTTTATGTGCCTGCTTCTTGCCGGACTTATGCTTCTGTCTCTTTGCGCCTGCGGTAAGGGCGGGGACGATGGAAAGCCTTCAAAAACAGACGGCAAGGGAGAAAAAACCGAAAACACCACGGAAAACGAGGAAAATCTTGACCCCAACCGCCTCGTTTACACTGCTTCCTATACACCCGTAAAGTTCCCGGAGCAGCTCGGCGGTATGAATTATGTGAATTTCCGTACTGTAATAAACGGCAAAATGCTTGTAAGCTCTTATGGCGTTGTTGCCGATAATACCCCCGAGGGAGTTACCCCGGAATATGAGGGCGAGTACTGGGAGTACGGCGATGTTTATTACCTCATCTCCGCTGACGGTACAGTCGAGCCCTTTGAGATGAAGCCGTATAAGTATGAAGGCATTCCCGATAATGCCGAGTACTCCGGCTGCTATCTCAACACAAGTGCCTTTGCCGATGATGGTACAAGATACGAGTCATATAATGTTTACTGGGAAATCTACACCGGTAAGAGAAATCCCGATGGCTCTCTTCCCGATGATGCCTGGAATTATATGGATTATCACGATTTCACCATTCTCCGCATAACCGCCCCCGATGGAACCGAGAATGTAATAGACCTCTGTGAAGCTCTTGACCTCGATTACTGCTATATTAATTCGATTGTTGCCGATGATAATGGAAATGCATATTTCTGCTTTGACACTTCCCTAGTTATGGTAAAATCCGACGGAACTGCCGCAGTGATTGACGCAGGCGGCGGCTGGGTCGAAGGTCTTATGATGCTTAATGGAAAGCTTGCGGTTTTCTTATACGAAGATTCGGGAATGGTTTGCAAATATTATGATGCTGAAAAGGGTACCTTCTCCGACCCCGTAAAGATTCCGAATGATGCCTACAATGCTATTCCCGGAGCAGGCGAGTATGATATGTTCATTCAGAACGGAACCAGCTTCTACGGCTATAAGATTGAAACCGGTGAGAAGGATAAAATATTCTCCTGGATGAGCCTTGATGTCGATCCCTACAGTGTAGGCAGTATTGTTCCTCAGGAGGACGGAAGCTTTATAACATTCTCTTCTTCCTGGGATGACGATGCAAACGGCGGCAATGGCGGTTACTCTGCCGATCTTATCAAAGTTTATCAGTGCCCCGCATCACAGCTTAAGCTTAAAAAATCCATTACCTATGCCTGCAATTATCTCAATTACAGTATTCGTGAAGCAATCTTTAAGTTCAATAAGACCAATCCCGATTACAGAATTGAAGTTATAGATTACTCCGAGTACAACACGGATGAGGACTATACCTACGGCATCACCAAGCTCAAGACGGAAATTATGGCGGGCAAGGTTCCCGATATTATCCAGCTTGATAATCTCCCTGTTTCCACTTTTGAGGACAAGGGCATTCTTGCCGACCTCTATGAGTTTATGGAAAACGATGCTGAGGTAAACAGGGATACTCTTGTTGCCGATGTCCTTGCCCATCTTGAAAACGACGGACATCTTTACAAAATCTCTCCCGACTTCTCTGTCCGTGTATTCTACGGACTTAAAAAGGTTGTCGGCGATAAGCCCGGCTGGTCATATGCAGACTTTGCCGCTGCTTACAGAAAACTCCCCGCAGGCGCCAATCCTCTGACCAACTGGTACACAAAATTTGATGCATGGCCTCTTATCCTCAATGCAAATATGGCAAAGCTTCTTGATGACGGAACCGGTAAGTGTGCTTTCGATTCTCAGCTTTATAAAGATACCCTCTCTTTTGTTTCCATGTTCCCCGAAATTTATGACTGGAGCACTGCGGATGGTGTCTACTACGACAATGACGTAGATTTCCTCAGGGAAGGAAAGCAGCTTCTCCTTGAACAGCGCTTTTATGATACATGGAGCTATGAGTACTTCATGGCTCAGGCCGGCGATGAAATCTGCCCCGTCGGTATCCCCGTATCCGAGGGTGTCGGAAACTTCATTGAGATAAGCAACGGACTTCTCGGCATTTCCGCAGCCTCTCCCTCCAAGGATGCAGCCTGGGAGTTTGTAAGAAGCCTTCTTACCTACGATTACCAGAGAAGAAATATCTGGAATCTTCCTCTGAATGCCCAGTATTTTGAGGAGAATCTCGAGCAGCTTACAAGAGTTGATTACGAAATTAATTACGAAACAGGCGAATATCTCCGAGATGAGAACGGTGAGCTTGTAAAAGTTCCCCATGGTTATATCTGGAATCGCGGTTCCGGAAGCATCGGAATAATGAGAGACGGCGGCATCGACAGTGGAGAGGGTGAAAACATCCCGTATTACGAGATGAGTGCCGAGCAGGTTCAGGCATTCCGCGATATCATAAAGAATGCCTACGGCCTCTATAACGGCTATATCGATAACGACGAAATCGCAGCCATGATTATGAATGACTCTGCTCCTTACTTCGACGGAAGCAAGTCTCTTGACGAAATCGCAAAGATTCTTCAGAGCAAGATGAGCATTTATCTTGCCGAGCAGGAATAATTAATTATTATCAATAATAATCTACAATAATGTTTTTCTTCACTCAGAAGGCAAAAGCTTTGCCTTCTGAGTGAAGTGGCGTTACTCCCGAAGGGAAAAATACTTGAAAGGAAGAAAAGCACAATGGAAAAGAAACTTAAAAGTGCAAAACTGAAAACAAAGCTTCTCGATTATTTCCGAAGTGTCTGCTTCCTTTTTCCCTCTCTTGCGGGAGTGCTTGTTTTCTTTATTGCCCCCTTTATTGTTGTTGTCTATTATTCCTTGATAGACAACGTAACGGATGGCAGCTTTGTCGGACTGTATAATTTCACAAAGCTCTTTTCGAATTATGCCTTCCGTCTGGCTGCGAAAAACACACTTCTCTTTTCCGCAACAGCCGTCCCGGCTGCGGTAATTCTTGCAATTGTTCTGGCCCTCATGCTTGAGTGCCGTATCCCCTTAAAAAGCTATTTCAGAACCTTCTTTTTAAGCCCCATGATGGTCCCCGTTGCCTCCATTGTTCTTATCTGGCAGGTGCTTTTCAACAAATACGGAACCGTCAACGAAATTATGCTCCTTTTCGGAAAGGAGCAGATTGACTGGCTCAACAGCGAGTACTGCAGGCTCGTTGTTGTGCTTCTGTTTCTCTGGAAAAATCTTGGCTATAATATGATTCTTTTCATGGCGGCCATTTCAAATATACCGAAGGAGCTTCTTGAGGTTGCCGATGTTGAAGGAGCCTCCGGTCTTTACAAATTCTTTCAGATAAAGCTCCGCTATCTCTCACCGACCATTCTCTTCGTTACAATCCTCTCGCTTATAAACTCCTTCAAAATATACAGGGAGGTATATCAGCTCTGCGGTGCCTATCCCTATGAGGGTCTTTACACCCTCCAGCACTTTATGAACAATACCTTCTCCTCCCTTGATTATCAGAAGCTTTCGGCGGCCGCCGTTATTATGGCAATAGCCATGGTAATCATAATCGGCCTTCTCTTCATCGTCGAAAACGCCTTCGGAAAGGATGTGGAGGGATGAAAAAGAAAAGATATTTCGGCAGGGGCGTTATGTTCCTTCTCTGCCTGATTTTCGCCGTAATATTTCTCCTGCCAACGGTGCTGACCATTACAAACTCCTTTATGGAGGAGAGCGAAATAAAGTCCAATTACGGAATGATTTTCGGTGCCTCCGGAGGCGGCTATGTCTCCGAGAAGGTTAATCTTAAATTCATCCCCGATAAGGTAACCCTGAAGCAGTATATGACGGGACTTATTACAACCCCCGATTATCTTCTTAAGTTCTGGAACAGTATTAAACTGACTGTTCCCATAGTAATTTTCCAGATAGTTATAGCCTCCGTTGCGGCCTACAGCTTCACCCGCTGGAGGGGCAAGGTTCGAAGCTTCCTGTTCTTCTTCTATGTTATTCTGATGCTTATGCCCTATCAGGTAACTCTTGTTCCGAACTATCTGATAAGCCAGAAGCTGAATATTCTGAATACAGTATGGGCAATTATTCTTCCGGGTATTTTCGCCCCGTTTTCTGTTTTTCTGCTGACGAAATTTATGAGGCGAATTCCCTATTCCCTTATTGAGGCGGCTATGACAGACGGTGCAAGTGAGGCAAGAATATTCTTCTCCATCTGTCTTCCCCAGTGCCGCAGTGCAATATTCTCCATCGCAATTCTCGTTTTCGTAGATTACTGGAATATGGTAGAGCAGCCCGTTGTTCTCCTTGAAAATGCGGAGATGCAGCCCCTTTCCGTATTCCTCTCATCGATAAATCAGTCCGAAATAGGCCTTGCCTTTGCAATGGCAACGGTCTATATGATACCGTCCATTCTCATCTTCCTGAAGGGTGAGGCTTACCTCGTTGAGGGTATTGCCCATTCCGGAAGTGTCAAGGGCTAATGAAAATAAGCTAAAAGGAAGTGCAAAATGCAGGAAAAAGTAGGAAAAAGAAGCTGGGTTAATATTGTAATCATAGTCTTCCTTATTATTTTGCTTGTCTTAACCTTTTTTTCAAATACAATCCGTAATCGTAATCTCTCCGAGTGCACAACCGCAACCGTAGGCTACGGTACCATCGACAGTAAGGTCCGTGGCTCCGGTACAGTTTCCGCAAAGGAGAGCTATGAGCTCAAGGCCTCCGATACCCGCAAGGTAAAGAGCGTTCTTGTAAATAACGGACAGACTGTCACTGCCGGTGAGGTCCTTCTTGTTCTCGAGGCAGGGGAATCTTCCGAGCTTGCCGAGGAGGAAGAAACTCTCCGCCAGATGCAGCTTGCCTATCAGCGCTCCGTCATCTCCGCCTTTTCCGCAGACTACACCGTTCAGAACAGAGCAATTGAGGAGACCCAGACGGCAATAGACGAGGCCGTGGCCGCCCGCGATGCTATGGATTACCGCCCCGAGTCTGTCTCCGAGCACAAGACAAATCTTGATAACTCCATCGCAACCAGGGATAAAGCGCAGAATGAGTACGATGCCGCCCAAAGAAAGGTTGATGAGTTTGACCTCCAGATAGGAAGCGAGGGTGATGACGGCCTTTATGATATGTGGCAGAAGGCAAAAAAAGAACTCGAAATCGCAAAGCACGAATATGGTGCAGATTATGATGAATTAAAAGAACTTGCCAAAGACAGAGTATATATTGACGAAGCCAAAACCATAAGCAACTATAAAACCGAAGCTGCTAAGGATAGTTATGCTGCCGGAAAGCTTGATATTTATCTCCCGATAGTAGCAAAGGAATTCGTCAATAATACTATTCATCCTTACTATGCTGCATATCTCAATGTTAAGGATGCTCGCGAAGGAAAAACAGATTCAACAGAGGAAGCTTTAAGAGAGAATTTGACTGATGCAGAAAATGCTCTTTCAGATTATTTGGATTCGAAAGACTACAATGATCTTTTGGCATATGTAAGAGATACTATTGCCGATAACAAGGAAGAATACGGTATCGATGTTGGGAGCTTAGAAGGAGAAGAACGCGATAAATATCTTGATACTTTTGTTCCCGACTATATTGACGAAATAGCCAAATCCGCAATACTCAGTGCGTCAACAAAAAAATACTATGATTCTTATACTGCTTGGAAAGAACTTGAAAAGAAAGTAGCGGATTGTAAGCAAAAAATAGACGACTTAAATAACAGCACTTCTTCTGTTTCTTCAGCGGAAAGCAATCAGAATTACATTAAACTTGTAAAATTAGCTGAGTCCAGAATGGCAAGAAAAGGCGATACAGAGGGTGACCTCGAGAAATATATCGAAGCAGAAGCCAAACTGTACAGCAAGGATTATTCTACTGTTTATATAGAAATGTCATCCGCCGAGTCTGCCGTTGAAAATGCAAGGGACAGCTACTACAACACTATTTCTCCAAGTAACTCCGGTGAGTATAAAAAACTAAAGTCTGCCGCCGATGCAAAAAGAGCCGTTCTCGATACAGCCACAAGGGATGTCGAGACAAAGCAGACTGCTTACGATAAGGCCGTAGAGACAAAAGAAGAGTATGACGGCTATGTGGCAACGATAACCCAGCTGCAGAAGACTCTTGAGGACCAGATTTTCAATCTTGAGCAGCAGCAGAAGGCCGACGGAAAGACTCAGACCCTTGAATGGCTGGATATCAATGAGCAGAAGCGTAAGATTGATGAGCAGCAGGCCAAGGTTGATGAGCTTAAGGCCGCCGAAGGTGAGGAAGGGGAAACAGAGATTAAGGCCCCTGTTTCCGGTGTAATCAGAGAGATTTCCATAGCCCCAGGCAACAAGACAAGCCCCGATGGTATTATTCTCAAGATAGAAATCAAGGATATGGGCTACAGCCTTTCCTTCAGCGTAACCAATGAGCAGGCCAAGCTCATCCGCAAGGGTGATACCGGTGAACTCACCAATATGTGGTGGGGCGGCAATATATATGCCGAGGTAACGGATATAAAGTCCGATCCCCAGAATCCCAGAACAAACAAGATGATTTACTTCTCTGTAACGGGTGATGTTTCCGATGGTGAAACTCTCGACCTCTCCGTTGGCAGAAGGTCTGCCGAATTTGATTCCGTAGTACCGAAAGCGGCCCTCAAGAGCGATAATAACGGTGATTTCGTCTATGTATGCACACTGAAATCATCTCCTCTCGGAAACCGCTATATTGCCGAGAGAGTCAGTGTTGAGGTTATTGCCCGTGATGACAGGAACGTTGCAGTATCCGGTGCGCTTGATTACGGTGCCTATGTTATTGTAAACTCCTCTCTTCCCATTTCAAACGGAAGTCAGGTCCGCCTTGCGGGACAGTAATAAAAATATTTGATTAAGAGCTGATTAATATGAAGAAATTCCCCGTAAAACTTCAGATTGTATCGGGAATCCTGATTATTGCCGCCCTTGTGCTTGTTTATGTGAGAGGAGGCCTCAGCCTTCCCTCAATAACAGCGGCAGAGCGCTGGAAGGGAGAAAGTGAAAAAGCTTTTTCCCAGATGGCGGTATATTTCCATGAAGGTCTCGGCCCGGATATTCAGGAACTGTATACCTTCCGCGTTAATCTCGACTCGGAGTACAGTGATAAAAGTGTTGAGGCGGGGGAGAACGAGCGCCTTTACAATGACGCCTGGTGCACCTTCGGGAAAATGACGCTGTTTTCCGAAAAGGATAAGGTTGAGGCAAGTGTCACCGCCTGCGGAGGAGATTTCTTCTTTTTTCACCCCTATGAGCTTCTTTCGGGTGGCTATTTTTCCGATGAGGAACTGTCAAGGGATCTGGTTGTCCTTGATGAGGACCTCGCCTGGCGCCTCTTCGGAGGAGTTGACATTGCCGGGCAGAATGTTATAATAGGCAACGATGTTTTTGTTGTTTCCGGCGTAATAAGGCGCGAGGAGGACAAGGCATCAAAGCTCAGCTATGACGGTGGAATGGGCTTCTATATGTCCTATGAGGCCTACAGGGCAAGAACGGAAGGCTGCAGGGCCGATTGCTATGAGATAGTAATGCATGAGGTGGTCGAGGGCTTTGCCGAAGGCTTCCTTAAGGATAAATTCTCCTCCGGGCAGGTAATAAACAATTCCGAAAGGCTCTCCTTTTCCGCAGGTGTTAAAACGGCAAAGGCCTTCGGAACCCGTTCGGCTCAGGTCGGAGGAATAAGGCTTCCCTACTGGGAGAACGCCGCCCGTTATACCGAGGACTATAACGCCCTGTATTCCGTCCTCATAATTGCTTTGTTTGTTATCCCTGTCCTGACGGTTCTTTTCGATATTGTTTTCTTTATTGTTCTCGGCTGGAGAAAGGTGAAGACGGCAGTGCGCAGCAGGATAATAGATATTGACTACTGATTTTCGGAGCATATTGATATGATTGCAGTAATAGTAAACACGATAACGGTACTCATAGGCGGCTGCCTCGGCCTCTTTCTTCGAAACAAAATTAAAGAGAACATAGTAAAATCGGTTATCTGCGCCCTTGCAACCGTTACGATAGTAATAGGCGTTCAGAGTGCAATAAAAAGCTCGGACACTCTCTGCACAATCATTTCAATAGCCTTCGGAACCATAATCGGTGAACTCATTAAGCTTGATGACTTTTTTGCCTCTGCCGGAGATTTGATTAAGGCGAAGGTTTTAAGGGGCAAAAATGCAGGAGGCCGTTTCACAGAGGGCTTCGTTTCCGCCTGCATCCTTTTCTGCGTGGGCTCAATGACAATAATGGGCTCCTTTGAGGCAGGCATTAATAAGAACTATGACATAATCTTTGCAAAGAGCACTCTGGACTTCTTCTCCTCCACGATGTTCGGCGCTGCTATGGGAGTCGGTGTTCCCTTTGCGGCGGTTTTCGTTCTTGTTTTTCAGGGCGCCCTTACTCTCCTTGCCGGAACCCTTTCCGGCGTGCTCAGTCCCGAAGTTGTAATCGAAATGAGCGCCGTCGGCGGATGTATTCTCATTGCAATGGGAATCAATATGTTTGAATTGTCGGACAGAAGAATTAAGGTTGCGAATATGCTCCCCGGTGTATTCATGCCCCTTATTTATCTGCCCATTGCAAAGCTCCTCGGCGCATAAAATTTGCTTAAATAGAAGCACTCTGCAGTAAAACCGCAGGGTGCTTTTTTATAAAAAACATAATAATTTGACAAAGGCTTTCTGAAGTATTATAATGATTTCGCATTTTTTAAAAAAGTAAAATCGAGGGGGAATACCCTTCAAAAATAATAATTGGAGGAAATGATATGAAAAAAGCATTATCCGTACTGCTTGTTCTTGTGATGCTCCTTTCTCTGTGTGCCTGCGGCTCCGGTTCCAATGGCTCATCTGCCAAGGGCTCAAATGACAGCGATGATGAAAACCTCGGCGTTTATGAAATTAAAAAGGCTGTCAAGGGTGAAATATCCGTTGATGTTGATGACCTTTTTGAAGACGGTTTTACCATTGAGCTCAAGGCCAAGGGCAAGTGCAAGATGAACATCGACGGTCAGGAAGGCAAGGGCGAATGGGAGCTTAACGGAAAGAAAATCGAGATTTCCGGCAGCGGAGTTGAGTTCTCCGGTACTCTCAAGAAGGGTATCATGACTCTCACCGACATTGAAGATTCCGGTATTGACATCATCCTTGTTCTTGATGGCGTTGACTATGAGGACGAAGACGCCCCCGCAAAGAAGGATGATAAGGACGGCAAGGATAAGGGCGAGACCCCTGCTGTTGCCGAGGAATCTATCGAGGGCACCTACGTCTTTACAGCTCTCGGCGAGGATTACGAAGGCGTTCTTACACCTGATGCCATGGAGGAATTATTCGGTTCCGACGATTATGTCGATGCACGCATTGTTCTGAACAGTGACGGTACCGGTACATTCTCATTCGATGGCGAAGATGCCGATCTTGAATGGGATGAGACCAGCATTATTGTCGATGACGACCCCGCAGAATATGAAGTCAGAGGCAATGACCTCATCCTTACCATCGATGATATGTTCATGGTATTCACCAAAGAAGGCAAGAAGAGCAAGCTTGATCTCATTGCTTACTTTGATGAGCTTGGCTACACATGGGATGAGGATATTTATGAGTTTGTTGTAAATGGAGTTTCTCCCTTCACAGGAAGCAACACCAATCCCTCTTCCGGCACAACAACCGAAGGTCCCGCAGTTACTTTCCAGGAGTATGTTGTTGTTGACAATGACAAGTGCACCGTCAAGATTACAGGCTTCGATCCCGCAGCAGGCTACTCCGGAAATCAAGTTGAGGTCAAGGTATATCTTGAGAACAAGACCTCCGATATGACTCTCAGATTCTCCACAGACTACTCCGCACTGAATGGTGTCAGCTCTTACTCCTCTCTTTACGAAGACGTTACCGCAGGCAAGAAAGCCAATGCAACTATTTCCTTCTGGGATACCGATGTCCTTCGTGAGAACGGAATGGACCTTTTCACCATCGTTGAAATCGGCCTCCGCGTCAGAGAAGCCGATAATTACAGCGCCGATCCTATTTTCGTCGGAAGCGCAACAATTTATCCCTATGGTGAGTCTGCCGCAAAGAAGTTTGAGAGAATTCCCAATGCAAACGACCTTCTTCTCATTGACGAGGCCGGTTATTCCGTAACCATTCTCGACTTTGTCGAAAACGACTGGGGCGACATGGCCCTCGGTGTTTATGTTGAGAACAACACAGACAAAACACTCTATTTCACTACCGATAATGACGCACTTAACGGCTATATGGTAGATCCTTACTGGGGAGTTGAGGTAGCACCCGGCCTGTCTGCATTCTCCGAAATCAGCTTTGATGAGGATGACCTTGCAGAGCTTAATATTAATTCCTACGCCGATATTGAAGAGTATGAGGCCACATGGCGCATTATTGACGACAATACATGGACAGACCTTTACAAGGATGTCTGGACAATTACCTTCTCCTGATATCGCATAAGCTTATTTGAAACTGCATAGACAATATAAAGCATCCCCCGCAGGAATACCTGCGGGGGATGTTATTATAATATCGCTTTTTTAAGGGCTTAAATCAGGGGAAAAGATTTCCGTAGCCGTAGCCATAGCTTCCGCCGTTACCAAAACTGTTCCCACGGTTTTCGCTTTGCTGGTTCTGCTGACTCTGGCGGTTCTGAGTATCTCCTTCAGAGGGAATCTCTTCATCGAAGATAACGGTAAAATCCATTTCAACTCCGCTTCTGTTAACCCTGATAACAGCTGAATCACCTGCCGAGTAGTTTTTCTTTGCGGCAATCAGGTCGGACATTGTAAGGGTTTCGGTGTCATCGATGGAAATGATGATATCACCGACCTTAAGACCGCATACCTCCGCACATGAGCCTTCTGTTATTCTGTTGATATAAACGCCCTGAACCATATTGTAGTAGGAAGCGGCGCTCTTGCTTACTGTAACGGCCTCAATTCCCAGG
>JAKSPP010000010.1 GCA_024404735.1 Oscillospiraceae bacterium
TCAAGGAGAGAGTTCTGGAATATCTTGCGGTAAGACAGCTTGCCCCCGAGCTTACAAGCCCCGTGCTCTGTCTTGTAGGCCCTCCCGGTGTCGGTAAAACATCAATTGCAATGAGCATTGCAAGGGCAACAAACCGCAAGCTTTCAAGAGTATCTCTCGGCGGTGTTCATGACGAGGCCGAAATCAGAGGACACAGAAAAACATATATTGGCTCTATGCCCGGAAGAATCGTAAACGGTCTTATTCAGGCAAAGAGTATGAATCCTGTCATGGTTCTCGATGAGATAGACAAGCTTGCAGGAGATTACAAGGGCGATCCGGCCTCTGCACTTCTTGAAGTACTCGACGGAGAACAGAACAAGCGCTTCCGCGATAATTTCCTTGAGATACCCATTGACATTTCCGATGTGTTCTTCATTACAACGGCAAACACAACAAGCACCATTCCCCCCGCCCTTCTGGACAGAATGGAGCTTATCGAGCTGTCAAGCTACACCGATGAAGAAAAGCTTCAGATTGCAAAGAATCATCTCGCACCGAAGCAGCGCAAAAAGCATGGCCTCAAGGCCTCACAGCTTAAGTTCACCGACAATGCTCTTCGTGAAATCATAGCCGACTACACAAGAGAGTCCGGCGTAAGAAATCTTGTGAGAGAGCTTTCCGCATGCTGCCGCAAAACAGCAAAGCTCATTGCCGAAGGAACAAAAAAAACCGTTACCGTTAAAGAGGGTAAGGTTTCCGAGCTTCTCGGCACACCGAAATACCGTAGAGATGAGCTTTCAAAGAAAAACGAGGTAGGTCTTGTCCATGGTCTCGCATGGACCTCTGCAGGCGGTGAAATGCTTGATGCCGAGGTTGTTGTTCTTGAGGGAAGCGGAAAGCTTGAGCTTACCGGAAATCTCGGAACCGTTATGCAGGAATCTGCCAGAACCGCCGTCAGCCTTTTAAGGGCAAGAGCGGCAAAGCTGGGCATTTCCCCCGATTTCTATAAAACAAAGGATATTCACATTCATTTCCCCGAAGGCGCCGTTCCCAAGGACGGCCCCTCTGCCGGTGTAACCGTTACTACAGCACTTGCATCCGCCCTCAGCGGTAAGCCTGTGAGGTATGATGTTGCCATGACGGGTGAAATTTCTCTCAGAGGAAAGGTTATGCCCATCGGAGGACTCAGAGAAAAAACAATGGCCGCACTCCGCGCCGGAATTCACACCGTTATTATTCCCATTGATAATGTTAAGGACCTTGAAGATATAGATCCTCTTGTAAAGGCTCAGCTTACTTTCATACCTGTATCAACGGCTGAGGAAGTACTGAAGAATGCCCTTGTTTACTGATGGTGCATTATTATGGGACTTAACTTAAACCTTGTAGAATTCGTAAAATCGGCCGCAAGTGAAAAGGATTTCATTTTTAATGAAAAGCCCTCATTTGTTTTTGCCGGTAAATCAAACGTCGGTAAGTCATCTGTTATCAATAAGCTTCTTAACAGAAAAAACTTTGCCCGCGTTGGAGATAAGCCCGGAAAAACCATCCACGTAAACTACTTTCTGGTAGAAAACAAAGCATATCTTGTCGACCTGCCCGGTTATGGTTACGCAAAGGTTTCCAAAGACGAACGCGACCGCTGGGGAAAGCTGATGGAGAGTTATTTCTCCGTGCCCGAGAGAATATCTCTGGGAATCCTTATTGTTGATTCAAGGCACAAGCCAACGCAGGATGACTGTACAATGGCAAAGTGGTTTCATGATACAGGAAGGCCTCTTCTTGTTATTGCAAATAAGTGCGATAAACTTAAAAAGAGTGAGATTGAGCCTAATCTGGCCCTAATAAGAGAAACTCTCTGTCTTGATGATGACACTGCGCTTCTTCTTTTCTCTGCCTACAAGGGGGACGGAAGAGATGAGCTTATCGGAATTATCAACTCATATATCTGATGATAAATCCCACGGCTCCTGTTCGGTGGAATAATAATCATCCGCTAATATCTGATTATTGAGGAATGGCAATGAAACAAAACACTCTTGTTACAAATCTGAATGAAGGAAATGCATTTAAGCAGCTTATTATTTTCTCTCTCCCCTTTATGCTTGCTAACCTCCTTCAGCAGATTTACAATATGACCGATATGGTCATCGTCGGAAGATTCGTCGGATCTGCCGGGCTTTCCGCCGCTTCAAACGGCGGCGAGATTGCAACCATATTCCTTTTTGTATGCTTCGGCTTCACAAACGCAGGTCAGGTCATCATCTCCCAGCATATCGGCGCGGGAAGCAACGAACGCATAGGAAAGGTTTTCGGAAATCTGTTTACCTTCTGTATGATATGTGCCGTTGCGTTTACCATTTTCCCCATACTGTTCGTTGACCGGTTTATCGCATTTCTTAATGTTCCCCCCGAGGCTGCCGAGTACTGCCGTACCTATGCGGTTATTTACTTTCTCGGACATGTCCCCGTATTCGGATATAACTGCATTGCTTCGATTTTAAGAGGACTGGGCAACTCAAAGGCTCCCCTTATCTTCGTTGCCGTTGCGGCATCTGTTAATATAGTCCTGGACCTCCTTTTTGTTGCCGTTCTCGGCTGGGAATGCAAGGGTGCTGCTATTGCAACCGTAATCGGCCAGACATGCTCCTTCATTACCGCCGTTATATTCCTTATTAAGTCCAAGAACAAGCTTGGCTTTACACTTAAGCTTTCCGACTTCAGGCTTGACAAGAAAGAGCTCAGTGTTCTTGTTCCTCTCGGAATCCCCATGACAATTCAGAATGTTGCGGTTGTATTCTCAATGATGTTTGTTATGAGATATATAAACGGATATTCTCTTGCAGCCTCTGCAACCACCGCCGTTGCCAATAAGATGACCTTTGTTGCAACAATATGCACAGGTGCTCTTCAGACTGCGGGAAACTCTATGATAGGTCAGGCATTTGCCGCAGGGCTCTTCGACAGAGTTAAAAAAGTATTCTGGAATGTATTCTGGGTTGGTTTTATATACTGCGGAATTCTTTCCATAATACTTATCGCCATACCGGAGCAGCTCTTTGCTCTGTTTAACCCGGACCCCGCTGTTCTCGAGCTTTGCCACAAATATGTTCCCTTCGGCGTTCTGAACCTGCTCGGTTTTGCCTGCCGTTCAGGAACCCTGGCTCTTATTAACGGAACCGGAAATCCGAGACTTGCTCTTATAGGAGGCATTGTTGACGGAATTGTTGCGAGAATCGGCTTCTGCCTTCTTCTTGGACTTGTATTCAGGATGGAGCTTGTGGGATTCTGGTTTGGAATGGCTCTGTCCGCCCATGTTTTCACATTTATCGGAGGCTATTATTTCTTCTCCGGAAAATGGGAAAAGAGAAAGCTTGTTATCTGACATATCGGCTCTCCCCTCTTTGGGGAGAGCTTTTTATTTCTTGACAAAGCCCTTGTTTCAAACTAAAATATAAAGGTTAAAGTATGCAAATTTCGGAGGTCTAATATATGTCCGAGGCTTATTATCCGATGTTCCCATCTCTTACAATGCCCCTTCGTCTTGGGAATGTAACCCTGAAAAACAGGATGTGTTCTGCGCCTATGGGTTTTCCGGATTTAACGGAAGACGGTCTTATGACAGACGGAGCAATTGCATTTTACGAGAACAGGGCAAAAGGCGGCTGCGCACTTGTTACAATCAGTGAAGCCTGCGTTGATTATAAAAACGGAAAAAGCCACGGAAGACTTATAAACCTTCAGAATCCCGGAATTCTTCCCTGGCTGACAAACGCTGCAAGAGCAATAAAGAAGCATGGTGCTGTTGCATCAATCCAGCTTAACCATGCGGGAATGTGCTCCGAATTCGATGTTATTGATTCCGAGAAGAAGGACAACGACATTCATTACGGGCCGTCTGATTTCGGCGATAAAGTCAGGGCAATGAGTATTGAGCAGATAGATTACGCCGTTGACTGCTACAGGAAAGGCGCCGCACTTGTAAAGAAAGCCGGCTTTCAGATGATTATGCTTCATATGGGTCATGGCTGGCTTGTGCATCAGTTTTTGTCTCCCGCAATTAATCATCGCAACGATGAATACGGCGGAAGTATTGAAAACAGAGCCAGACTGGCTCTTAGAATAATCGATGCTGTCAGAGAGGCCGTCGGCGCCGGATTCCCTATTGATATACGCTTTTCCGCAATGGAAACAGCAGCCGGGGGCATTGGGATTAAAGAGACCATAGAATTTGCAAAGCTTATAGACGGAAAGGTTGAGCTTCTTCATGTTTCCGCAGGCGGAGAGCCGGATTTCCTTATTACACATCCCTCTATGTTTGCGCCTTCGGGAATGAATGTTCACTTTGCCGAGGAAATAAAAAAGCATGTAAGTACCCCTGTTGCAACCGTTGGTGCTCTGAATGAGCCGGAGCAGATGGAGGAGATAATAAGAAGCGGAAAAGCCGATGCTGTATGTATGGCAAGAGCTCTTCTTGCAGACCCGGAGCTGCCGAGAAAGGTATCCGAGAACAGGCCCGAAGAAATAATCAGATGCCTGAGGTGCTTTGTCTGTCACGCAGAGAGAATGCTTACTCAGACAAGAATTTGTGCACTGAATCCTCAGATAGGCAGAGAATACGAGGCTAAATTCGACGCCCCTGCCACAAAGATCAAGAAGGTTCTTGTTATAGGCGGCGGGCCGGGAGGAATGCAGGCCGCATTAACGGCCGCACGCAGAGGACATAAGGTCACACTTTGCGAGAAGGAGGGTTCACTTGGAGGAAATCTTCGCTGCGAAAAGAATGTATCCTTTAAGAAAGCATTTCCAAAATACACGGAAGTTATGGAAACTCTTCTCAGAAGGGAAGGCGTTGACTTAAGGCTGTCAACAGAGGTTTCCCCCGCCTATGTAAAAAGCTTTGCTCCCGATGTGTTATTTGTTGCCGTAGGAGCAAAAAGTCTTATCCCTGATATTCCCGGAATCGAAAAGGCCATACCCGGAACCGAAATTGGGGAAAGAGAAAAGGAAATTAAAAATACTGTTGCCGTTATAGGAGGCGGACTTGTCGGATGCGAGTGCGGAGTTCACCTTGCACTGAGCGGAAGAAAAGTAAGCATAATAGAAATGACGGATAAGGTGGCCGCCGATGCAAATCCCAGGCATCGCCCTGCTCTTATGAATATGCTTTCATCACATACCGAGGTTCTGACAGGTCTAAAGGCAATTGCCGTTAAAGATGACGGAGTGCTGTGCCGGGACAATGACGGAAATACTGTTTTTGTCAGAGCAGACAGCGTTCTTTGTGCAGCCGGACTTGTTCCGAACAGAGACCTCACAGACAGCTTTTTCAATACAGCCCCGAGAGTTGAGGTCATCGGTGACTGCATAAGTCCCGGTATAATAAGAGAAGCAACCTTCAGGGGCTACCACGCCGCACTTGACATATGATACTCTCATGGAGCTTTTAATGACACAAATTTATTTAATAAGACATGCCGAGGCCGAGGGAAATGTATACAGACGTGCGCAGGGACATTATAACGGCCAGATTACCCGAAACGGCAGAAGACAGATAGAAGCCCTTGCCGAGCGCTTTAAGGATATTCCCATTGATGCCGTATACTCAAGTAATATGGACAGAACCATTCAGACAGCCGGAGCTATACTGAAATACCATCCTCTGACCATAGAAACAGACCCGGGGCTGAGAGAAATCTATCTCGGAAGCTGGGAAAATACGCCCTGGGGTACTCTGACAGCGGAATATCCGGAGCAGCTTATTAACTTTAATGACGACCCGGACAGCTTCTCCGTTGAAGGAGCGGAAAGATATCCCGAGGTAGGAGCAAGAATGCTCCGGTCTCTTACGGATATTGCGAAAAAGCATGAGGGCGGTACCGTCGCGGTTGTATCACATGGCTCTGCAATACGTTATACACTCGCCCTTATTGACGGACTGCCATCAAAAGAAATGCCGTCACTCCCCCACGGAGACAACACAAATGTATCTCTTATAACATATTCCGGGGATACGGGGTTTAAGACCGTATTCAAGTGCGATTCCTCACATCTTCCTTCCGAAATAAGCACACTGGGAAAGCAGAAGTGGTGGAAGAAAAAAGGCCTTCACGATACAAGCAATGTTCCCATTATCCCCTTTGATGCCTCAAAGGACTGGGGTACTTATGAAAGCTTTTACAGTGAAACCTGGAAATGCGCCCACGGCACTCTCAGGGGCTATGATAAGAATATTTACTTAAGACGCTCTCAAAAAAGGCTGTCCGGTGGCAACGGTATAATAAGCTTTGTCCGTTACTGCGGAGAAAATGCCGGAATTGTTGAAGTGGATACATCCGGAGCAGAGGGTGCGGATATAGCCAGAATAGTGCTTATCTGCGTTCGTGAGGGCTTCAGACGCTCCGGCCTCGGAATACAGCTTCTGGGCCACGCAGTCGAGCTTGCAAGAGCAGGTGGCTTTAAGAAGCTTCGACTTTGCGTTTCCGAGGACAACAAAAATGCAATAGACTTTTACAGGGAATTTGATTTTAACATCATAGGACAGAGTGCAGGTTCTCTGGGACAGCTCTTCACTATGGAAAAGGATATTTCTATCTGAAATAACTGGAGATATAATAATGCCTGATATTAGCCCCGTTTACAGCAGGGAGATGTTTCTTCCTGTTTCAAAAGATGATATGACATCAAGAGGCATGTGGTGGTACGACTTTCTGGTAGTATCCGGAGATGCCTATGTTGACCACCCTACTTTTGGTCCTGCGGTCATTGCCAGGTACCTTGAGCACCTCGGATATCGCGTTGCATTTCTTGCACAGCCGGACTGGAAGACATGCGATGATTTTCTTGCCATGGGAAAACCCAAGCTCGGAGTTTTAATCGGAGCGGGAAATCTGGACAGCATGGTTGCACACTACACCGCTGCAAAAAAACCGAGAAGTGAGGACTACTATTCCCCCGGAAAAAAAGCAGGCCTTCGCCCGGACAGAGCAAGCATAGTATATGCTAACAGAGCGAGGGAAGCATTTCCCGATACTCCGATTATTATAGGAGGACTGGAGGCATCACTGCGCCGATTTGCCCACTATGACTACTGGGATGACAAGGTCCGCCACAGTGTTCTTCTTGATTCCGGAGCAGACCTTCTTGTCTACGGCATGGGAGAAAGACCCATTGCGGAAATTGCAGCACTTCTTAAAAAGAAAACTCCCATCAGTGAAATAACAAAGGTTAACGGAACTGCCTATATAGCAAAAACAAGCGAAGGTCTTCCCGAAAACACTGTTACTCTCCCCTCATTTGATGATGTCAAAAACGATAAGAAGCAATACGCAATTGCCGCCCGTCTTGAATTTGAGGAGCATGACGCAATAAGAGGAAGAACCCTTGTACAGAGCCACGGAGACAAAAAACTTCTTGTATGCAATCCGCCTGCCCTTCCCTTGAATTCAAAGGAGCTCGATTTAATCTCCGAGCTGCCCTATACACACTGGTATCATCCCATGTATGATGATGTAGGCGGTGTCCCGGCAATTGAGGAGGTTCGTTTCTCCGTCAGCTACAACAGGGGCTGCTTCGGTGGCTGCAGCTTCTGCGCGCTTGCAATGCATCAGGGCAGAATGGTCACGGCAAGAAGCTCTGACAGTGTTGTCAAGGAAGTAAAGCTTATGACAACATTTCCTGACTTCAAGGGCTACATTAACGACGTTGGCGGCCCCACGGCGGACTTCGGACATTATTCCTGCAAAAAGCAGGAAAAGCACGGAATGTGCAGAGACAGAAACTGCCTTACTCCGGAGCCATGCCCGAACCTTGACCCCGACCATTCGGGTCTTGTTAATCTGTATCGCAGACTTCGCTCAATCGAAGGTATTAAAAAAATATTCATAAGAAGCGGTGTACGATACGATTATATGCTTGAAGACAAAAGCGATGATTATTTCAGAGAGCTCTGCAAATACCATGTTTCCGGTCAGCTCAGAGTGGCCCCGGAGCATTGCGTTGATTCGGTTCTTGCCTATATGGGCAAGCCCTCCATCGGCGTATACGAAAAATTCCTCGATAAATACTACAGACTCTCCGACAAATACGGAAAGGAGCAGTATGCCGTTCCTTACCTTATGTCTTCCCATCCCGGCAGTACCCTTGAAGATGCCATCAAGCTCGCCGAGTACTTAAACAGCAAGCACAGACAGCCGGAGCAGGTTCAGGATTTCTATCCCACACCGGGAACACTTTCTACCGCCATGTACTATTCCGAGCTTGACCCGTTCACCCTTAAGCCTATTTTCGTAGCAAAGACATACGAAGAAAAGAAGCTGCAGAGAGCACTTCTTCAGTGGAAGCGCCCCGATAACAGACCATTTGTCATAAAGGCCCTGAAGCGCTGCGGCAGAGAGGATTTAATCGGCTTCGGCCCCAATTGTCTTGTTCGCCCCGATTACTCACCGAAGAAAAAGACGGCAGCATCAAAGAAGCCCGAGGAAAAGAAGGAAGAACCGGAGAAAAAGAATAAGAAGCCCGAATACAAGGCCGGCTGGGCAAAGCCAAAGGCGAAGAAGAACGCCAGACCCGTTAAGTCGGGAGCAAAGGGCGGAAGGAAAAAATGATTCATAATAACAGAATAATCATTCTTTCTCTCTACCTCCTTATCATGAACCTCACTCTTTTCATTGCCATGGGACTTGATAAATCAAAAGCCCGTAAAGGCGCATGGAGGATCAGGGAAAATACTCTTTTTTCTCTGTGTGCCGCCGGAGGTTCCATAGGCGGAATTCTGGGAATGCTTGTATTCAGACATAAGACAAAGCAAGCGACCTTCGTATACGGATTTCCCATTATTCTGCTTCTTCAGATTATTCTTGTAGCATGCCTTATTGTAATGACAGGCAAATAAAACTTGCTTTTCAGTTTATAATGCTGTAAAATGAACTATTAATATATTTACTGTTTCGGAGTATTTTTGCTATGAAAAAGCTGCATGAAGCCACTGAGAAAAAAAAGGCTTCGGAGGAAAAGGACAATATTTTCGACTGGATTGAGTGCGTTGTTTTTGCTCTTGTTTTCTGCATTCTGATTTTTACATTCTTAACAAGAACAGTCGGTGTTGTGGGCTCTTCAATGGTTCCGACTCTTGAAGACAAGGAGAGACTGCTCATATCGAATATTGCATATACGCCCAAATACGGTGATATTGTTATTCTTCGCAAAGACACCTATGCAAGCTATCCCCTGGTTAAGCGCGTAATCGCAACGGAAGGACAGACTATTGATATAAACTTTGATGAGGGCATAGTTTACGTGGACAATGAGCCTCTGCATGAGGATTATACCGCATCCCTTACTTATGTACGTGAGGACTTTACCGAGCCTGTCACAGTACCTGAGGGCTGTGTTTTCGTTATGGGAGATAACCGCAACAAATCTACCGACAGCCGCACGGCCGAAATAGGCTGTGTTGATACACGATACATTCTCGGAAGAGTTTTTATGAGAATAACACCTGTTACAAAATTTAAGATTTTTTAAGTATGAATGATATAGAGAAGCTTCAGATACAGTGGTTTCCCGGGCATATGACAAAGGCCGAGCGAATGATTGAGGAAAATCTCAAAATCGTTGACGCCGTTTGTGAAATTCTCGATGCCCGAATTCCCTATTCAAGCCGCAATCCCGATATTGCAAGGCTTGCTGAGGGAAAGCCGCGAATAATTATTCTAAACAGAACAGACCTTGCAGACCCCGCAATTACCGCAAAATGGAAAAACTATTTTACTTCAATGGGCCAGACGGTTCTTGAAACCGATGCAAAAAGCGGAAAAGGAACAAAGGAATTTCCCGCCGCCGTACGAAGGGCACTTAAGGATAAGATTGCGGAATACGAGGCAAAGGGTCAGGGCACCCGACCTCTCAGAGTTATGGTTGTTGGTATTCCCAATGTGGGAAAATCCACATTCATTAACAGAATAGCGGGAAGAAAAGCCGCAATAAGCGGAGATAAGCCCGGAGTTACCCGTGGAAAACAATGGATTAATATAGATAAGGGCCTTGACCTTCTGGACACCCCCGGTATTCTGTGGCCTAAGTTTGAATCCCAGGAGGTCGGAGAGGTTCTTGCACTGACCAACGCAATCAGTCAGAATGTACTTGATAAGGAGGCACTGGCCGCAAATCTTATGATGAGGCTCTGCAGGCTATGCCCCGAAAAGATTACCGAAAGATACAAGTTCACACCCGATAAAGAAGAAAACGGCTATGAGCTTCTGGAAAGTGCCGCTAAAAAGCGTGGCTTTCTTATTTCAAAAGGCGAATATGATATTGAGAGAATGGCAAATACCCTTCTTACAGAATATCACGCCGGAAAGCTCGGTCAGATAAGCCTTGAGACTCCTCCGGAGGAATAATGAAAAGCAATATAATTACCGACCTCTGGGAATATGAAAACAAGCTTTTTGCCGAAGGCAAAAGCCTTATTTGCGGTGTTGATGAAGCCGGAAGAGGTCCTCTTGCGGGACCTGTATGCGCCGCAGCAGTAATACTTCCTCGGGGTATAATAATAGAGGGTCTTAATGATTCAAAGAAGCTCTCGGAAAAAAAGAGAGAGCTTTTATTTGATGAAATTAAAGAAAAAGCCGTTTCCTACGGAATAGCCTTTGCAAGCGTTGAAGAAATAGAAAGCATCAATATTCTGAATGCTGCGCTTCTTGCAATGAACAGAGCAATCTCTCAGCTTTCCGAGCCCTCTGTCTATGCCCTTATAGACGGAAACCGGTCAAAGGGAATCGAATTCGAGAATGAGACCGTTGTTGGAGGAGATGCAAAATGTGCGTCTATTGCAGCGGCATCAATTCTTGCAAAGGTAACAAGGGACAGGCTTATGCTGGAAATGGCGGAGAAATATCCCGGATACGGCTTTGAAAAGCACAAGGGATACGGAACAAAGCTTCATTACGAGGCTATTAAAGCCCTCGGTCCCTGCAGCATACATCGTCCTTCTTTTCTGAAGAAGCTTCATTGAGGGCCGGAGTCCATGGATGCAAGGCAAAGAGGCAAAGCAGGAGAACAGGAGGCATGCGTTTTTCTCCGCAGGGCCGGATACCGTATTGTTGAAACCAATTACTTCTGCAAAATGGGAGAAATAGATATCGTTGCCGAAAAAGGAGACTATATTGTTTTTGCCGAGGTTAAACTCAGAAAAAGCGACAGGTTCGGAACGGCAGGCGAATTTGTTTCATTATCAAAGCAAAGAAAAATCATATCTACGGCTATGCTGTATCTTTCGCAGCACCCTACGGAAAAGCAGCCCAGATTTGACGTTATTGAAATTTATGCCCCGGAAGATGTTTCCCGTAGCAATATAAGCATAAATCACATTGAGAATGCATTTGAATAATAATTGATTCCCGGCTTGAACGGGAAGAAGTGAGGATAATATGAAATATCTCAGTACAAGAAATTCCAACCTTAAAATTACTTCTGCAAAGGCTATTGCCTCCGGTCTGGCACCCGATGGCGGTCTTTTGGTTCCCGAGGTTCTGCCTTCCGTTACAGCAGAGGATATCAGTGCTCTGTGCAGGATGGATTACAGAGGAAGAGCCGTTAGCATTATGTCCCGATATCTGGAGGATTTCTCTGTTGAAGAATTAAGAGAGTACTGCTCCAAGGCTTACTCAAGCAATTACGATACAGAGCATCCCGCACCTCTGCATATACTTGATGATACCACCGCATACCTTGAGCTGTGGCACGGACCCACATGTGCATTTAAGGATATGGCTCTTCAGATGCTCCCCTACCTTCTGACAGCCTCTCTCCTTAAGACCGGAGAAGAAAAGAAGGTCTGCATTCTTGTTGCTACAAGCGGAGATACAGGAAAGGCTGCTCTTGAAGGCTTTAAGGACGTTGACAGAACCAAAATATTCGTATTTTATCCCGTTGACGGAGTATCCGATATTCAGAAGCTTCAGATGATTACTCAGGAAGGTGAAAACGTCGGTGTCTGCTCTGTTAAGGGCAATTTCGATGATGCCCAGACCGGAGTTAAGAAGATTTTCGGAGATAAGGCCTTTGCCGAGGCTATCGCAGAAAAGGGCTGGTTCCTTTCTTCCGCCAACTCCATAAACTGGGGCAGACTTCTCCCTCAGATTGTTTACTATTTCTCTGCATATTGCGACATGGTTAACGCAGGTAAGATTACTCTCGGAGAGAAAATTAATTTCTGCGTACCCACCGGAAACTTCGGAAACATCCTTGCAGGCTATTATGCAAAGGAAATGGGTCTTCCCGTTAATCGCTTTATCTGCGCTTCCAATGAGAACAATGTCCTTACAGATTTCTTTATGAGCGGAAAGTACGACAAAAACAGAGCCTTCCACACCACAATTTCTCCCTCTATGGATATTCTTGTTTCCTCTAACCTTGAGCGTCTTCTCTATAAGTTCTGCGGTGACGAGAAAACAAAACAGTATATGACCGACCTCTTCGGAAAGGGTGATTACACAATCGCTTCCGATGTTGCGACGGCACTGAGAGAAGCTTTCTCCGCCGGCTGCTGTGATGATGCAGAAACCAAGGCTGAGATTAAGAGAGTATTCGACGGATATAACTACCTCATTGATACTCATACGGCAGTTGCATCCAAGGTTCTCGGTGATTACCGCAAGGAAACCGGAGACAACACTCCCGCAGTAGTTGTTTCCACCGCCAGCCCCTTTAAGTTCGCCGCTGATGTTCTTTCCGCACTGGGAACAGACAATGCAGGCGATCCCCTCACCGCACTTTCCGCAGCCTCCGGAGTGGCTGTTCCCCGTCCTCTTTCAAATCTTGAAAGCAGAACCGTCAGATTCACAGGCTGTGTCAATCCCACCGATATGCCTTCACAGGTATCCGGCTTTATCGGTTGAAGCTGAATGTCACTGTACGCCATCGGTGATCTCCATCTTTCCCTGGGCTGTTCAAAGCCAATGGACGTTTTCGGCGGAAGATGGGAAAACTATGTGGAAAAGCTCAGGGAAGGCCTTTCGATTATAAAGCCCGGTGATACGACCGTCCTTTGCGGTGACCTCACATGGGGGCTTAACCTTGAACAGGCCGAAAAGGATTTTGAATTTATATCGAATATTCCCGGCAGAAAAATCATTCTCAAGGGCAACCATGACTACTGGTGGTCAACCGCAAATAAGGCATATACTTTTTTCAGGGAAAAAGGCTTTGAGGATATTTTCATTCTTAATAATAACAGCTACGAGTACGGAGATTTAGCAATATGCGGTACACGAGGCTGGTTTTATGAAGAGGAGAAGGACACAGAGCACGATGCAAAAATGCTCAGACGGGAGCTTATGCGCCTCGAAACGAGTCTTAAAAGTGCAGGTGATAAGGAGAAGATAGTATTTCTTCACTATCCTCCGAAGCTGGTTTTTTATGAGTGCTCCGAGATTATTAATATGCTCAGGGCTTATGATGTTAAAAAATGCTTTTTCGGGCACCTTCATTCAGCCGGAATCAATGCGGCTTTTCTGGGGGATTATATGGGCATTGATATGAAGCTCATATCCGCCGATTTCCTTAATTTTTACCCTTACAGAGTAATGTAACACATAGCATAAAACACACCCCCGCAGACTTCTGTCTGCGGGGGTGTAGGATTTTATTTACTTCTGATACGAGCTTAAGAACTGCCTTGTTCTCTCCTCTTTCGGATTAAGGAAGATTTCATCAGGAGTTCCCTGCTCAAGAATTGAGCCATGGTCCAGAAACATTACACGGCTTGAAACATCGTGAGCAAATTTCATCTCGTGTGTAATTATTATCATTGTTGTATGCTTGTCTGCCAGAGACTTTATTACACGGAGGACCTCACCTGTAAGCTCGGGATCAAGAGCACTGGTGGGCTCATCAAAGCAAAGTATATCCGGTGACAGGGCAAGGGCCCTTGCTATGGCTACACGCTGCTGCTGACCGCCGGAAAGCTGATGGGGATAATGGTCCGCCCTGTCGGAAAGTCCCATCTGGGAGAGAAGGTCAATAGCATTTGCCTCTATTTCCTCAAGAATATTCTTTCGATTTGCGGAATAATCCGGACGCTCCTTTGCAAGGAGCTCACCTGCAAGCTTTATATTCTCCAGCGCTGTATACTGAGGGAAAAGATTGAAATTCTGAAATACGTAACCGAAATGAAGACGATTACGGCGGATTTCCGAATCGCTTTTTTTAGTCTTATCGGACGCATCAAATACCGTTTTCCCGTTAACCTTCATTATTCCTTCATCGGGAGTCTCAAGAAAATTAAGGCATCTTAAAACTGTGGTTTTTCCGCTGCCCGAGGAGCCTATTATAGACAGAGCCTCTCCCTTTTCAAGGGAAAAGTCCAGTCCCTTAAGGACTTCGGAACCGTTATAGCTCTTTCGGAGGTTTTTTACTTCAAGAACACTCATTATCATTTACCTCCTTATCTGAAATAACTGAGCTTGCGCTCTGCATAACTGAACAGCAGAGTCAGAATACCGACTATCAGCAGATAGAAAACAGCGGTATAGAACAGAGGCCAGGTAATACCATCGGATTTCATAAAGCTTTCACCGGCTTTGATAAGCTCGGAAATAGCTATTATTCTTGCAATGGATGTATCCTTAACAAGTGTGATAATCTCATTTGACATAGGGGGGACTATTCTCTTTATCATCTGAAGAAGGGTTACCTTAAAGAAAATCTGACTCTTCGTCATTCCGAGAACAAGGCCTGCCTCTGTCTGTCCTACGGGAACACCTTCAATACCGCCTCTGTAAATAACGGAAAAATAGCAGGAGTAATTAATTACAAATGCAATAACGCAGGCAGTCATTCTGCCTCCGTTTCCCCAGATATTGTTATCGAACCATATTCCCGGACCATAATAAATAACAATAAGCTGCAGCATCAGAGGGGTACCTCTGATAATCCAGACAAGGAAATTTATAAAAGCACTTATAGGGCGAAATCCGTAAAGCTTTGATTCTTTCGAAACAAAACGAGAGAAGGGCGCCCACTTATTCATTGCGCCAAATGCAATTATAAGACCGATTGGAAGAGAGAAGAGAAGAGTAAAGCCAAAAAGCTTCATTGCTTCGCCAAGTCCCCTAATCAGACTTATTGTTACTGTTAAAAACATCGGGATACCTCAAAACAAAAGTATTTGAAAGGCAGAAGATAAATACCTTCTGCCTTTATATTATGCGCGCTTAATAAACAAACCCGGGATTACTTTGTAATAACAACCTGTGCGTTGTTGCAGTAAGCAACGGTGCACTCCATTGCGGTCTTAACAGCATCGGTCAAGGTCATACCGTTCCAGACAACATCGATGCCCTTACCGTCAAGCTCGAATACCTTGTTATTCCACTCGATTTCTACAAACTCAATTGCAACTCCGAGCTTTTCTGCAACAATCTTTGCCATATCTGCATCAAAGCCAATCCACTCGCCGTTTTCGTTCTGATAATCCATAGGAGCGAAATCGGTGATACCGACGATAAGAGTACCCTTATCCTGAATGTAAGCAACATCACCGTCTGCCTCTACATTTGCAGTGCAGGCCTCCTGCTTGATAAGAGCAGCCTGAACGCCGTAGGTCTCGGCAATTTTCTGCATCTCGCCGGACTCATAGGTGGTGTAAAGGACCTCATTGATGAAGGATGCAAGGTCGGAGCCCTTTCTGCATCCGATTCCGTAAAGCTCCTCAGTGAGCTTCTGATCGGTGATCTTGAGGTCGGGGTAGCTTGTTCCGGCGCCTACCATAGCTCCGGCCATAAGGGAGTCAATGATAGCAGCATCACTTGTGCCGGCCTTAACTTCCATAAGAGCCTTTGCCTGAGAATCAACGGAGTTGATTTCATAGCCCTTTTCCTTGGCTACCTCTTCACCGGCAGAACCGGCTTCAACGGCGTAAACGGTCTTCTTTTCCTTCTTGCCGCAGGCACAGAGGGCAAGCATCATAACTGCTACGAGAAGCAGTGCGATAATTCTTTTGGTTTTCATTTTTTCTTTTCCTTTCCTAAACGAAATATATTCGTCCTTACGCATTTTATGATAGCACATTATTGTGCTAAAGTAAAGAGCTTTTGCTTTGCTTAAGTTTTTTTGTATATTTTGCATATGTCCGCAAGAAGCAACTCACGAAATTTATATATTTTCTCTATAAAAAGAGCTCTGTTCCCATATTGTATTTTTGCCTCACGGTAATATAGAAAAAAGGCAGGACAAAAATCCTGCCTTAGTAATGTGTTTAATTATGCTTACGCCTTAAAATCCGGCATTTTGCCTGTCTCTGCCATAAACTTCTGAAGCATTGAATCCTGAATAAGCTTTACAATTTCGGGAGCTTTTCCGCCAACGGGCTTGCCGTCAACCTTATCTACAGCAACACAGAACTTTGATGTGGAAGAAACAAGAACCTCATCGGCAGTGAAAACATCGTCAACCGTAAAGGGCTCCTCAACAAAAGGAATACCGTTTGCAAGACAGGTATCCTTAATGTTCATTCTGGTAATACCGGGGAGAATAAGATTATCTAAGGGTGCTGTTCTTACCTTTCCGTCCTTTACTATCAGGCAGTTTGAATGAGCACATTCGGTTACCCTGCCGTTTCTGTGCTGAATTACCTCCTTGCAGCCTGCCTCATGTCCGCGCTGAGCAACAAGAACATTGGGAAGAAGGTTGAGAGTTTTAATATTGCACATTGTAAAACGGATATCATCTACTGTGATTAGACTGATTTTCTTATCAAGAGGAATTGTCTTAAGCGCATCAACCATGATCATTAAATCCGGCTTGACTGCAGGCTCGGGGAAATCATGATTTCTGGCTGCGGTTCCTCGGCTTGCCTGCCAGTAAACCTTAAACATTCCGTCATGGCCAAGGCCCCTTATGCACTTATCGCTTTCACCGCGCAGCTCCTCACGTGACATGGTAAAATCAATGCGAATACCCTTAAGACTGTTATAGAAACGATCAAGGTGGCGGTCGGCCTCATAGAGCTTTCCGTTTGAGCCGAGCATAAAATCATAAACTCCGTCTCCGAAATATGCGCAACGGTCGAGCATAGAAATCTTCATCTCATCGGCAAAGCCGATTTCACCATTATAGTATCCTATACCTCTCATATTATATATCCCTTTCGCAAGAACATTCCCCGTAAAAATACGGGGAATGAAATTAAATACTTTTTAACTTAAAAAGCGCCTTAAATTACTTAAGTACGGAATCGGCCTTGATAAGACCCATCTTCTTGGCAACAGCACAGGTGCAGCCAAGGTCGCCGCCAACGTTAAGTGCGGTTCTGCCCATATCGAGGATAGCATCGATACCGAGAATCATAGCATAAGCACCGGCGAGGTTTGTGCCCTCTGCGATGGGATATCCGATACCCTGCATAACCATTGCGAGCATAATTGCGCCTGCGCCGGGAACACCTGCGGTACCGATGGAGGCGAGGGTTGCAAGAACGGTAATGAGAGCCATCTCACCGATGGTAAGCCCTCTGCCCATAGCAGACCACATCAGGAAGGTTGCGCAAACGCCCTGATAGATTGCGGTACCATCCATATTGATGGTTGCGCCCAGAGGCAGGGAGAATGCATAAACTTCCTTCTCAACACCGAGATTCTCGGCAGCCTGCATTGTGGTGGGAAGAGTACCGTTGGAGGAACGGGTGACAGATGCAGTCATGAAGGGGGTACGTGCCTCCTTGAAGAATGCCTTGAAGGGAAGCTTGTAAATCTTGAGAAGTCCGCCGTAAACAACGACAATGTGAATGAGATAGCCGAGGAAGCAGGCAACGGTTACGATAACGAGAGCACCGGCAACCTTTGCGCCGTTCTTTGCAAATACTTCTGCAATAAGGACAGCAACACCGATGGGAGCGTACTGCATAACACCGCGAACGATAATCATCATTACCTCGGAGAGGCAATCAAAAATCTTGAATGTGGTGTTTGCAATATCGGAAAGTCTCTTATCCTCGGAAATCTTGAGGAAGCTGAGGCAGATACCGAATATAAGTGCGAAGAAAATAACCTGAAGAACAGTCTCGTTTACAAGAGAGCTGAGAACGCTTGTGGGGACGATTTCGTAAATTGTCTTCCATACGGAAACATCTGCAACCTTACCGGCAGCATCTGCAGCAAGAGCCTCGGCAGCTGCAAGGCCTGCGTTGGGCTTGAAGATAACGCCCATGAGAAGACCGATGATAACGCCGCAGGCGGAGGTAATGAGGTAGATAATTACAACCCTGATACCGACCTTACCGATATTGGCGGGAGAAATGGAAGCCGCACCGACAATAAGGGAGCCGACGATTATGGGGATGATAATCATCTTGAGAAGACGGGTGAAGATTGTTCCGAACATGCTGATCCATGCAGGAAGAGCAGTTACGCCGCTGGAAGCAAGAATAACGCCGACTACAGCGCCGATTACAAGACCGATAAGAATCTTATAAAGAACATTGAAGTCGAGGTAGGCTCTGAAAATGCCTTTTTTCTTTTCATTCTTTGCCATTTTTGAAACTCCTTTTCTTTCTATTCTCTTTTTCGGAACAAGATAATAATTTGTTATTACCTATATCCATATTTTATTATACAGTAGAAATCTGTATAATTCAAGTAGTAATGTGCCCGGGAATGAGATTATTCTCCTTTTTTTGTCTTTGGTCTGTAATATCTGCGTTTATTGGGCTTGTGCTGTTTATTGGCGCCGGCCTCACCGGCACTCTGCTCCGTCTGGGGTCTGGGAACGGGAACGGCATTCTGCTTTGGAGCAGACTGTACACTTCCCTCCCCCTCGGGTTTTCTGGGCTTGGTTTTAAGCTGCTGCTTTGCAACCTGACCGGGCTTCTTTCCGGGAGCATTTTTGGAAACGGGAGGCTTACGCTTTTTAGCTCCGCCATACTTGTTCTTATCTCCGGATTTAACGTATTCGCCTCCGACATCTTCGGCCTTGTCATAGTAACCGAACTTTTCGGCAAGATTTCCTTCCGAATCGGAGTAAGGAGTCTGAAGGGCATCGGGATGTCTGAGCTCTGTATGTGTCTTTTCGGTATTTTTTCTGGACTTTTTCTTTTCCTGCTGCTGAGCCCTGACCGCCTTTGAAGGCTCGGCCTTCTGTACTTCCGCCTCGGGAATGAAGTCAATATCTGCAGAGGGTGAGGAAATTTCCGTCTCTTCGCTCTCTTTATGTCTTTCCCTGAGTTCAAGAAGCTTCGGAGGCTCCTCGCCGCTTGCGGGCCTTCCTCCGGGGATTACGGCAATATCTTCGGAATCGAAAACCTTAATGGAATCCTCCTCCTTATCAAGCTTAACCTTTACCTTGCCTCTGAGGAGAGAAACCTGCTGTACAACGCCGTAGCCCTCCTCGGTCTCCACAAAAGCACCTACCTTCGGTGCTGCTGCCGTAAGCTCCTCATAGGTATCCTGCTCATATCGAAGGCAGCACATAAGTCTTCCGCAGGAACCGGAAATCTTTGTGGGATTAAGAGACAGTGACTGGGTTTTTGCCATTTTGGTCGAAACGGAATCAAAGGTTTTCAGGAAACCGGAGCAGCAAAATTCCCTACCGCATATGCCTATACCGCCAAGCATCTTTGCCTGGTCGCGTATTCCTATCTGGCGCAGCTCTATTCGCATCCTGAAAACGCCTGCAAGGTCCTTGACAAGCTCACGGAAATCAACTCTGCCGTCTGAGGTGAAGTAGAACAGAATCTTATTGCCTTCAAAGGAACATTCTACCTCAACGAGCTTCATATCAAGGCCGTGCTTGGCGATTTTCTCTTCACATATTGTAAAGGCCTCTGCCTCTCTCTTCTTGCGAAGCTCGGCAATACGCAGATCATCCTCTGTTGCAATACGTAATACCGTTCGGAGAGGAGGCACTATTTTTTCATCGGAAACAAAATGATTTCCGCAGGTACACTCGGCAATCTCCATACCGCGTGAGGTCTCAACGATGACCATGTCATCTGTATTTATAATGAGGTCTCCGGGAGCGAAGAAATAAGCCTTTCCCTTGCCCCTGAATTTTACATTTATTACTTCTGTCAAATCTATACTCCTGATATTAAACTGTCATCAGATACGCAAGAATACTCTTTGCGCTGACATTAACGGAATTAAAGGCGGAAAGACGCCTAAATACTTCAATCAAATCAAATGCCCTTTCTGTGGAAATGCCATAAGACGTGCCCTTTCCAATACAGATATCTGCACAGCGGGCAATCAGAGCGGATAAAAATTCGGCGCAGAAGGCCGTGGTCATATCGGAATTATCCGATGCAAAATCGGCAAGAAGCAGAGCTTTATCTTCAGAAAGAAGCGAGAGAAACTCATCGGCCTTTATTCCCGCTTCCTCGGAAAAAGTCACACCTGTCTGCTCTGCCGTAATTGTGGTACAACGGGATACTACCGTCTGAAGGAGCTTGTCCTTTCTCTCCGATACGAGGATAAAGGAGTCAAACTCCGGAGGCTCCTCAAGAAGCTTCAGAAAAGCATTCTGCCCCGGAATACCGAGCCTGTCGGCTTCGAGAATTATATAAACCTTTTTGCTTGCTTCATTGGGAAGAACATATGCCGAACGAACGATTTCTCTGATTTGCTCCACGGCATATTCCTTCTTTTTATTTCCTTTATCGTCAAGGGGTCTGTCAATAATATAAATATCGGAATGAACTCCCGAGGCGGCCTTTCTGCATGTGTCGCAAACACCGCAGGCCCCCTCACTGCTTTCGGGACAAAGAATATCCGCGGCAAGGGAAAGAGCATTCGCCCTTCCGGATTCGGGAGAGGATATTAAAATCACCGCATGGGAAATTCTGTTTCTCGGATACCTGTTCATAAGGGGTTACTCTCTCCTTTCACCGACGATATACAGAAAAAGATATAGCTTCTAAATTGAATGTACTCCTCGTAAAAGTCTAATTTT
>JAKSPP010000100.1 GCA_024404735.1 Oscillospiraceae bacterium
AAAGCATCTTCGATGAAGGAACAAAGATTACAGTTCGATTTTAAGGAATGTAAGTTTGAGCGTTATTGTTACCAATAGAATCATATTTTTATATCTATTGAAACTGTTGGAAATTATGAATGGTCATTCGATGTAATCGGCAGTGATGATTACAGTGAACTTTTGAATACAGATGTATTTCCGGAACCGGTCCGAGACTGCTATGCGTGAAGCGCCCGGCAGTATTTCGAAGTGCCTAAAAAGTATGCCGAATATGATTGCGCTCCCGGATGTTTCCCCATAAACATCCGGGAGCGCATTTTGCCGTTTTCGCCTGTTTTTTCCTCAAAAAAAGGGAGCCCTGCAAAAATTCTCATTTTGCAACACTCCTATTTTTGTCTCTTCACTTATTTCAGTCTTTTTCACCTTCATTGGCCTCTTCCATAACAAGCTCCTCACCTTCCGTTTCCGAATAGGCTACGGAAATTACAGCCTGAGGATAATTCAGAGAAACACGGCAGGCCTTTCCCTTCTCTTCTCCCGCTTTACGGAGAAGTGAGATGAGCTCATTAAGGACATCCCGGGTCAGATAGCCTCCGCGCCAGTGGAAGGTCAGAATTTTATTCTTCTTTACGGCCTGCTGAGCTCTTTTATATACATCCTCTGTCTTTGTGAAGGATTTTTTCGTTTCACGGAGGAAGAAATGCTCCTTATCCGTACAGGAAGGCAATGGAAACAGAAGCGGCTCATGGTCCCTGAATATCGCAGTATCGTCCAAATTAAAGTAATCATAACGGATTTCTCCGCAGTCGGGAGCAAGTGAGGCAAGCCCTTTTGTCAGGGAATTATCGAAGGTTGCGTCAATGTGGTACCACTTCCCGCCGATTTTTACGACATTCCACATATGGCGGTACTTTATGCCCTTATCGGGATTGTTTCCGCAGTACGCGATAATGCAGGGGATGTTAACAGCATCGCATAGAACCTTAAATGACTTTGCTATTCCCTCGCACACTCCGACGCCCTGTCCGAGAGGACCGATTATCTCATGCGAATAGGGCTTTTTAAGCTTATCGTAGCAGACACTTTCTACAAGGAAATCGTGAATGAACCTTTCCTTATCAAGGTCTGTTTTATTCTCCGATGCAGCCTTTGCAAGCCTTGCGACTCTTGCCTGCATGGCTTTTTTATGTTCTGCGATTTTGCTCTTTTCAAAAAGGTACTCGGGAATAAAAATAATATTCGGAGAATCGGAATAATACTTGTACTTAAAGCCCGTGGACCAGAAAAGCTCCGGATGGTCAAGACGAAGCAGCATAAACACATCATAAAGCTCCTCCGTTTCAAGACGGTGGATGACAATTTCCGTCTGCATCGCCATAAGGCCCTCGTATAGAGTATGGTACACCTCACGGGCGAGTCTTCCGAGCCTCCCGAAATAATAAAGCTCCATACTCACTTTGCCATATTAAGGAGTGTTTCTCCCGTAAGGCGGTAGGTTGTCCACTCATCCATTGAAGCGGCGCCCAGAGATTTATAGAAATCAATGCTGGGGGTATTCCAGTCCAGGCAGGCCCACTCAAGGCGGCCACAGCCACGCTCGACGGCAATGCGTGAGAGGGATTTGAGAAGTCCTTGTCCGTAGCCCCTGCCTCTAAACTCCGGCATAACAAAGAGGTCCTCAAGATATATTCCCGCCCTTCCGAGGAAGGTTGAGAAATTATGGAAAAACAGGGCAAAGCCCACCTCTTTTTCACCGTCGAGGGCAAAAATAACCTCTGCCTTCTTCTTTTCGAAAATCCACTCACGCAGAAGAGCCTCGCTCGCGACAACCTGATTTTCCATATGCTCATATTCTGCAAGAGCAATTATAAACTCCAGTATTTTCCCGGTATCCTCCGGGGAAGCAAAACGATAGTTAAATTCGGACATATCAGCATCTCCTTTCGGGGCGGATAATAAAGCCCGTTGACTTTTAAGCCTCTGTATATCAGCCAATGCTTTCAAGAACAGCGCTTAAAGTATCCTCAAGGCTTCCTTCACCTTCATTTACAACTATATCCGCATATTTTTTATATAGAGGCTCACGCTCGGAGAAAAGGCCCTCTATGGTCTGACCCGCACCGAGGACAACGCCTCTGCCCTTAAGGTCACCGAGGCGCTTTTTAAGTACCGGAAGAGGGACCTCAAGATATACCGTCCTTCCTATCCGGCGAAGATGCTCCATTGCTTCGGGGCAGTAAACCACGCTGCCTCCTGTTGAAATGACGGAGTTTTCGGCTTTTATGGATGCGTTGACACGGTTTTCTATTTTAATAAAGCCTTCTGTGCCTTCATCCTCGATTATCTTTGAAAGAAGTCTTCCCTCCTCCTTCTGAATCAGGAGGTCTGCATCAATAAAATCATAGCCGAGGATTTTGGCAAGAACAACACCGACGGTGCTTTTCCCCGCCCCGGGCATTCCTATAAGTACGATATTACTCAAGTCATCTTCCCTGTTTCAGTCCATAGCATAGAAGGGAGAGGTGTCCTTTGCCCTGAATTCGTGCTTTTCATAATAGCCTATGAGCTTTCCGCCGTCATCACGGAGGGCAATCATATAAACATCCTTCTGCTGCTTTTCATTATAGAAGGTATGGACACTGTTGTGCTCGGGCGAAGCGGCAAACCAGTTTACTATTTTTTCTATCATCTCGTTTGATTTGGGATTATGGCATCCGAAGATGGATTTTCCCACAAGCTCAGCCCCACCTCTATTTGCGTAGTTTTTAACTGCCGCAGGATTCATATAAAGGATGATATGCTCCGGAGAGCAGATTACAACGGAGGCATAGTCGGCATCGATGATGCTCTTAAAAAGCGAATTAATCATTTTATTATCTCCATTTCATTACAGTGTATCAGAGCATAGACAGCATCTGAGCGGGGTTTTCGGCGGCCTTAACCTTATCGGAAGCATAGATAACAAGGCCGTTTTCATTGATAAGATATGAGGTTCTTACAACACCCATATAAGCCTTGCCTGCCATTTTCTTTTCATGCCAGACATCATAGGCAGAGATTACGGTTTTTTCCTCGTCGGAAAGAAGTGTTATCGTAAGATTCTGCTTCGTCTCGAAATTCTTATGAGAGGAAACGGAGTCCTTGCTGACACCGAGAATCACCGTATTTTTTGCATCAAACTGCTGTTTAAGCTCAGAAAAGCCCTTTGCATGCTTTGTGCAGCCGCCTGTATTGTCCTTGGGATAAAAATACAGAACAACCTTCTTTCCTTTATAGTCGGAAAGAGAATGAAGAATTCCGTTCTGGTCAGGGAGTGAAAAATCGGGGGCAACTGTATTTACAGAAAGCATTTATTTAACCTCTTAATGATTTTACGGGGCTTAAAGTTCTTTAAGTATAATTATACGCAATTTCCGTGAAAAAGACAATAGAAAAAGCTCTCGGAATCGAGGCCTGACGCCTTTTTCAGGGAGCTTTTATTGAAGCTTACTTAAAATAATATCAGTTTTTCTTGCCGAAGAGGCCGCCGATAGCACCGATGGCATCACCGAGCTTATCTGCACCGAGCTTTGCCTTAACGGCGGAAACAACGTTCTCAATCTGATCCTTGGGGATGCTGATTCCCAAAACGGACTCAACTGCGCCTGCGGGGTCCTTCAGAAACTTTTCCTGAAGTGCCTTATCCCCCTTGATTTTATTTGCGATTTCGCCGATTTTTTCCATGATATCCATTACATTTATCCTCCGATATTTTATTTATACTATGGGAGTGGAAGGCGCCGCCTGAGACGCGGGCAGCAGAGGCTCAATAAGTGCCTTTGCTTTGGTGAAAATATCAACGGCTGTGTCCGCATAGCTTTTTCCGAAGCTTATCCAGAAGGACTTTGCCTCCTCAACACCGCCGAAGGCGAGCGTGCACATACGGTTAAAGGAGGCGCCGGTAATTATTCCGACAATGCCGAGAACAATGCCGAGGACAATTGCAGCAAGTGCAACGGTCATGATTATTTTTCTTATGACTGTCATTTCTTCACCGCCTTTTTATAGCACAGCCTGTCCCAGAGTCCGAACACTACCTTGCCGAGCCATACCCACTCAATTCGAAGGCAGAGGCTGAGACCTATCCAGGCAATGATAAGACCGACGGCGCAGATAATAAGACCCAGACCGCCTATTACAAGGGTATCGGAAAATACCGTCATGGCACCGATAAAGCCAATGGACTTTGTGACCGTTGCAAGAATAATCGCAACACCGGCAAAGCAAATCGCAAGACAGATAATTGCAATAAGAAGGGCCAGGGGAATTCCGATTGCGATAACAAGGAGGATATAAAGAACCATAACGCCGGGAAGGGCTTTTCTCTCGTCCTCATCAGCCTCCTCTTCCCCGGAAGCATCACTGTTTTCGGGGCTTAAAGCCTTTTCGGAGTCACCGGATTGTTCATCGGAGACATCACCGCCTTCGGAAGCTTTTTCTCCTTCCTCCGATGAAGCTTCTTCGGAAGCTTTATTTTCTTCGCTGTTTTCGGATGCTTTCCCGGGAGCATCGTTTTGGGGGACTTCCGTAGCTTCGTCTGCTTTTACCCCGGCATCTGCACTTGCCTCGGCCTTGGGCTCCGGCTTGGGCTCGGGCTTTGGCTCCGTTCTTCGGGGGGGCGGAGTAGGAATATAATCCTTTGCAAGAGTAATGGCAAGCTTTGTCGGCGTACCGAAGAGTGAGATGCACTCATCGGCAGTCTCCGCAGCGGCAGAAAGCTCCGAATACTTTGCTATGGTATCGGCTCTGTCCCACGTGGACATGAAGCCCAGAAGCTTTTCAAGCTCCGCAAAATATCTGCTTTTATTTATGACTGTTCACCTCCGTAAATGGGGGAATATTTTATCCGAAGCAGACAGCAGTGTACACATACACAATACCGTCAGCCTATTCCTTTATTTATCACTTAATTGTAAGCTTTTTCCATCATTGCGGGAAATGAATAAACAAAAACTTAAAAGAGACTGCGAAGGATAATTCTCAGCAGTCTCTTTTAACGAAAAAGTCACAAATAAGTTACAACTCCCGGGGCCGTTGCAATGTCTTTACATCTTTACTATGCTCCCTTAAGGGTGTATAATCTGAAAAATATGAGTTTCTTAAAAGGAGTGATTTTTGATTGGTTAACCGCATCGGAGCCATGAAGCAGAATGCCAAAAGGCTTATTCGTATAAACACGCCCTATGCCCTTCTGACATCTTTTATATTTTGCATTGCTTCGCG
>JAKSPP010000101.1 GCA_024404735.1 Oscillospiraceae bacterium
GGCTTCGGCAGCGCGGACTGTGGGAAAACGGCCGCCTGACTCAGCTTGCCGGAGACCCGACCATTTTCATATGACAGGAGGCCGGAATATGGCATCAGAAATAATGACAGACCTCACGGAACGCAGCATAGGAAGCATGATTTACACTGAAGCATGCAAGCCTGAGGAGCTTATTAAGATGAAGCAGGCAACCCCGGCAAGAATCGGAATCGGGCGCAGCGGTGTCCGCTACAAAACAGAACCGATGCTGTGCTTTCAGGCTTCTCAGGCTGCTGCTGCAGATGCGGTTTTTTCGGAAGTGCCCGATACGGTTGTACAATCACTGGGTGTATTTGAAGTCCAAACAAAGTGCAGAAGCAAATATGAAATGATTACCCGGCCTGACTGGGGAAGAATACTGGAGGAAGATGCCCGGAAGAAAATACGAGACAACTGCATTTTCGGGCCGGACGTTCAGATTTATTTTGGAGACGGCCTCAGTGCCCCCTCAATAGGAGCAAACATTCCCGACCTGTTTCCAACTCTGAAGCTTGGACTTGAGGACCGCAAAATCAGCGTCGGCACGCCTTTTTTTGTCCGCTATTGCCGTGTAAATACCGCAAGAACAGTCGGCCCACTGACAGGAGCAAAGGTCACATGCGTACTTATCGGTGAGCGTCCGGGGCTTCTGACTTCGGAGAGCATGTCCGCCTACATTGCCTATAATGCAAGGCCTGAGATGTCGGAATCGGGCTATACTGTTGTATCCAATATCAGCAGGCACGGAATTGCTCCTGTGGAAGCAGCAGCATATATTGTTGACTTGATTGAGGAAATTCTGAAAAACAAGAAAAGCGGTATCTGAGTCTGATTAGGCTGCAATGCCGAATAATATTTATGGATTTTTAAGCCGGACTGACTGTCCGGCTTTTTTGCTTCCGGAAAAGCTCCGGTTATTCAGCTTATTCGGAAATATTTAATCGTTTTGCGCATTTTGCTTTTCAAATCAATATTGCTGTGATATAATATTTTACCTATTCTCCGAAAACGGGAGGACGACTATGAAAAGCAATACCCCCGCGCCGCTTCTGTGGCTGAAAAGATTTCTCTGCTACTCCTTCGGTCTTTTCATTATGGCAATAGGCGTTGTATTCTCATCAAAAAGCGGTCTGGGCGTCAGCCCCGTAACCTGTCTTGCAAATGTACTGTACAGGATTCTCGGGGTAGACAGAGGTCTGACGGCTCTTTCCCTGGGCGTATGCACAACGCTTTCCTACTGCCTTTATATTCTCATCGAGCTTATTATGCTCAGAAAAAAATTCAAGGCAAGCATGCTTCTGCAGATAATAGCCTCAACAATCTTCGGATTTCTGGTATCTGCGGCCATGTCTCTGTTTGCGTTTCTCCCCTCACCGGAGGCATACTGGCTGAGACTTATATACCTTCTCTGCTCCGTTCCCCTTGTTGCCTTCGGAGTTATGCTTTATCTTGCCCCCAATATTCTTCCCACCCCCGGAGAAGGACTTTCCATGTCCCTTTCAATCACAATCGGAAAGGGCGTCGGAACGGCAAAGCTTATTGTTGACTGCTGTCTTGTGGCCTTATCCGCCATAACAAGCCTGCTTTATTTCCACGGTCTTGTAGGCGTTCGTGAAGGAACCTTAATCTGCGCTCTTCTTGTGGGCCCTGTTATGAAGCGCTTTATGGCCATCTGCAATCCGGCACTTCTTCGTTTTGTGGAGAGGGAAACAAAGCTGGAAAGAGCCATTTCCGCTGTGGGCGAAAATGCGCAGCTCGTTCTTCCCAAGATTGTCATTACCATAAGCAGAGAATTCGGCTGCGGCGGCTACGAAATCGGTCAGAAGCTCGCCGAGGCCCTCGGCATTTCCTTCTACGACAAGCAGCTTGAGCCTATGGAGGCCGAGGAAAGCGGTCTTCCCATTTCGTTTATAAGAGAGCATGAGGCCAGAATGACAAAAAGCCGTTTTGCCCTTGACCTTCTCTCCTCCGCCTACGCAATGTACAACAATGCCCTTGAGCCCATGGACAGGCTTTTTGCCGCAAGAACCGCAATTTTACGCAGAATTGCCGCCTCCGATGAATCCTGCGTTATTATGGGAAGATGCTCGGACTATATTCTTTACAAGGACCCCAACAGCTTCCGCATTTTTATTCACGCCCCCACCGATTACAGAGTGGCAAAGGCCTCCGAGAGGCTTGGAGTAAGCCCCGCCGCAGCAAGGGCCATCGTCGAGAATACCGATGCCGGGAGAGCAAAGCATTATTCGCAGTATGCCGGAAGAGAATGGGGAAATACCAAGTATTACAACCTTGCCCTTGACTCTGAGCAGCTGGGAATTGAGGGAAGCGTCCGTCTTATTCTGGAGGCAGTTGAAATATGGCGTAATAACAGAACTTCTTTGGCTGTTTCCGACAATAATAACAAATAACCATAAAGAAAATTATTTAAAAAATATAAAATATTTTTCTTGATTTTTATAGAATAGTCTGTTATTATATACAAGCTGTTTTTTGCAGATAATTACAATTAATGCGAGGAGGTGCAGCAAAGAAATGGCAAAATGCGATTTTTGCGATAAGGGTGTTGTCTTCGGCATTGCCGTCAGCCACTCTCACAGACGTTCCAACCGTACCTGGAAGCCCAACGTAAAGCGCGTTAAGGTTATCATGGACGGGGCTCCGAAGCATGCCTACGCATGCACCCGTTGCCTTCGCAGCGGCAAGGTTACCCGCGCTGTCTGAGAATGATGCGTTATGCCGGTCCGTATAACGGACGATGGCATATTGGTTTATTACGGCCATTGAGAGGAGCCGGCGGAAACGCCGTCTCCTCTCCGATTTTTATCGGGGGTTTTTTCCGACATAAAAAAACTCTGTTTATGATTCGTGGGGGCTGTAATTTGCCTTGATTTCAAAACCGGCATATGGTAAAATTATTCGATTTAAGGGATTTGTTTTTACGGGAACAATCCTGCACGGCGGATAATTCCGCAGGAGAGAAAATATGAACAAAATTGCACAGAAGGCATATGATATTGCTCTTCCGATTGCCGAGAGCATGGGACTTGAAATATGGGATGTTGAATATCTCAAGGAGGCCGGACAGTGGTTTCTGAGAGTTTATATCGACAAGGCAGAGGGCGTCAGCATAAATGACTGCGAGGATTTCTCCAAAGCCATGAGCCCCGCACTGGACGAGGCAGACCCCATTGAGTCCAGTTATGTTTTTGAGGTTTCCTCCGCCGGCGCCGAAAGAGAGCTTAAAAGGCCCTCCGATTTCGAGCGTTTTATGGGCTCCTTTGTTGAGGTTCGTCTTTATAAAGCAAGAGACGGACAGAAAACCCTTACGGGACATCTTTGTTCATACAATGAGGACGGAACCGTTACAATAAAATCCGGTGACGAAGAAATTGCCTTCCCCAAGGGAAGCTACTCCGCAGTTAAGCTCAGAATCGAATTCTGATAAACCTTTTTTCCCGAAATCTTTTATTTTATAAAATACACTGAAAGCCGGCGGCTGCCGGCAGACATTAAGGAGAAGCAAGATGAGCTCTGAATTTTTCACTGCCATTGAAGAAATCGAAAAAGAGAAGGGTATTCCCAGACAGTATATGTTTGACAAGATTACTCAGGCAATGATGGCAGCCTATCGCAAGGACTGCCCCGAGGCCGGAGACAATGTCTACATTGATATGAATGAAGAGAAAAAGAAAATCGAGATGTACTGTCTCTACGAGGTCGTTGATGACATCACCGACCCTCTTACGGAGCTCACACTCGATATGGCAAAGAATTACGACAAGCGTGCAAGAGTCGGCAAGCAGGTCAAGGTTCCCGTTGACACAAAGCGCTTCGGAAGAATTGCCGCTCAGGCTGCAAAGCAGGTTGTCATTCAGGGCATCCGCGAGGCCGAAAGAGGAATGGTTTACGAGCAGTTTACCTCAAACGAGCACGCAATGCTCACCGGTGTTGTAACAAGAATCAATCCCAACTCCGGCGCTGTTTCCGTAAAGATTCAGTCCGGCTCCGAATATGCAGATGCAGTTCTCCCCCCCAATGAGCAGGTTAAGGGCGAGGTCTACACAGAGGGTGATCACATCCGCGTTTATGTTATCGAGGTAAGAAACGTCGGCAAGGGCCCCCAGATTCTTCTCTCCAGAACTCATCCCGGCCTCCTCAAAAAGCTCTTTGAGGCTGAGGTTCCCGAAATTGCAGACGGAACCGTTGAGATTAAGTCCATTGCAAGAGAAGCAGGCTCCCGCACAAAGATTGCCGTTTACTCCAACGACCCCGATGTTGACCCCATCGGCTCCTGCGTCGGCCCCAAGGGCGGAAGAGTTGAGGCTATTGTCAAGGAGCTCGGCGGAGAGAAGATTGATATCATCAAGTATTCCGAAAACATTGAGGAATATGTCGCCATGTCCCTTGCTCCCTCCGAGGTTCTCTCTGTTGAGCAGCTCGATGAGCTTAAGCTCTGCAGAGTAATCGTCCCCGATTCTCAGCTTTCCCTTGCAATCGGCAAGGAGGGACAGAACGCACGCCTTGCCGCAAAGCTCACAGGCTGCAAAATTGACATCAAGCCTCTCAGTGAGGCAAGCATCGCCGTAATAAGCGAAGAATAATTCAGTAAAAAGGAGGCGGCAAAGGCCTTGACGCAAAAGAAAATACCAATGCGGCAGTGTCTCGGCTGCCGTGAAATGAAGCCAAAGCGCGAGCTTGTCAGAGTTGTCCGCTCACCGGAGGGTGAGGTTTCCCTGGATTTGAAGGGAAAAGCCCCCGGAAGAGGGGCATACATCTGCCACAGCAGCGGCTGTCTTAAAAAAGCTCTTAAGTCCAGCGCCATTCAGAGAGCTCTTGAGGTTACGCTCAGCCCCGAGCTTACGGAAAAGCTCGAAGAGCAGATGGAGGCGGCGGAATGACAAAAGCACTTGGCTATATATCAATAGCAAAGAAGGCGGGAGCCATCGAAACGGGAGAACAGAATTCCGCAGACCTGGTTAAAGCCTTCAAGGCAAAGCTCCTCGTTGTGGCGGAGG
>JAKSPP010000102.1 GCA_024404735.1 Oscillospiraceae bacterium
GTGCGGTCATAGACCTTGCGCACGATGAGGGCAACGATGAACGCGCAGATGAAAGTCGGGAATTTCAGAATGGGCCAGAAATGGGCAACAAGAAGACTGATGCCATATCCGCCGGCTCCGCATGCTGCGATGGACATAACAAGAATAAGTGCAAGGAGAAGTGCTAAAGCTTTTTTCATTAATTTAACCTCCGTACTGCCATATTATGAGTATGGCATAATTAAGCTTTTCATAATAAGTGGGCGGAATGTTTCTGTCCTGCTGTTTATAAGACGGATGAAGAATAAAAAAGTTCCATGGAACTAAATACTTTTCATTTTTATTTTAACATAGGATATCCGAAAAGTAAACTCAACATAGAATAAAACATCACCGCTTCCGAAAAACAAAAGCGGTGATGTATTTTAAGGACTGCTTAAATTAAAGGACGCTCTTCCACTTGTCCTTGTCGATATCCATAAACTGGCATCTCTTGAATCTGCTCTTAAGCTCGAAGGGAACAGTGCAGTCGAAAATTGCCTTGCAGGCAATACCGTGATTGCGGCAGGAGATGTCATAATCGGGGTCGCAGGAGGGATCAAGGGGATGCATTCTGACTCCGGGAATGGGAATCATATCGATATCTGCCTGGAAGCGTGTGGTCATTGCCCATATAACATCGTTGACATCGAAGAGGTCAACATCCTCGTCAACAAGGAAGCAGTGCTTAAGCTCTCTGAAGGCGGCAAAGGCGAGAAGCGCTGCCTGCCTCTGTTTGCCCTCGTCAATGGGGGCAACCTTTTTGCACTGGATAATTGCGGCATATTTTCCGCCGCCGAAGGGAGCGCAGTATACATTCTGAACGAAGTCGTTCAGGGCTCTCTTTTCCATAAGGAGAATAGAGGCTTCGGTGGGAAGTCCTGCCATGGATACATGCTCTTCGGAGGGACCGATAACAGTCTGCATAATGGGATTTTTTCTGGTTGTAACGGCCTTTACCTTCAGAACGGGAGTGCGCTCAATGGCATTGCCGATATAGCCGGGAAATTCGGGCATTGCCTTTCCCGTTCCGGTATTGATATCCTCTCGGATGTATTCTCCCGGAATAAGCTCGCACTCAAGAACGTATTCCGAATTTGCTATGCACAGTTCGTCAATGGAAACGCACTTGCAAAGCTCAACAGGCTCACCGCGGAGGCCGCCTGCACAGGAGAGCTCATCATAACCCAGGGGAGTTGTGGGGGATTCAAAGCATGCTGCAATGCAGATTGCGGGGTCAACGCCGATGGAGACGGAGATAGGCATGGGCTTGCCAAGCTTCTCGTATTTTTCTCTGAACATATCAAGATGTCTTCCACCGGGAACAAAGTACATCGAGATTATGTCCTTTCCCTGGAGGCAGAGGCGGTGAATGGTAATATCCTTCTCGCCTGTTTCGGGGTCGGTTGCGTAGCAGAGTCCCATGGTAACATAAGGGCCTGCATCCTCTTCTGTATTTGTAGGCGCGGGGACAAGCTTTCTGATATCGAAATCGGGGTCTGTGCAGCGGTGGATTATCTCTCTGCAGGGGGCACCCTCTGCGGGAATCTCAATAGGAGGAATGGGATTGGATACAGCATCCATAAGCTTAAATCCGAGCTTCTCGGGAGGGGTTTGCAGAATATGTCCGACACGTTCACGGGAAGCAAGAACGCCGATTGCAACTCTTGCATCGGGATGTCCCTTAACGTTGTTGAAAATCATTGCGGGTCCGTTTTGTGTGGTGGGGCGCATAACGGTTCCGCCTGCACCGACGTGGCGATATACACCGGAAATCTCAGCGTGAGGATCAGCCTCAACATCGCTTTCAATAAGCTGTCCGGGAATGCCCTTGAGCATTTCAAGACAGGAGCGAAGATCGTATTTATTGCTCATAATTTCCTCCGAAATTTGTTTAATATTCAATGATATTTTCTGCTTTTTAGAACAGGTTCACATCATTATATAGAATAAAAAGCCGCTTCGCAAGTGAAACGGCTATAATGATTTGTTATTGCATAAGAAAGCTTATTTTATTTTAACGGGAATTCCGGCAACAAGTCTTATTACGCTGTCTGCCCTATCGGCGAGCCTGCAGGAGATTCTGCCGACCTCTTCTCTCCAGCGTCTTTCATCGTATTCGGCGGGGATAACTCCGCTTCCTACCTCGGCAACGGAGATAATATCCTTTTTTGAAAGAGCTTCAAGATATGCATCCCTGTCATAGCCGTCTTTATTAATCATTTCCTCAAGCCTGTAAAGAACAGGCTTGTCGTTAAGTTCGGAAACGGCAATGTCGCTGTCTTTGTATCCGAGAGAATGTATGTAGGGGAGCTTTCCTGCTCCTACGCCTCCGATTACCAGTATCATATATTGAATATCCTTTCGGCAAATATGTAAAATACAAGCATAATAAGTCCGGACAAAGTATTAATATATCCTGCAAGGTCTCCGTTCATTCCGAGAAACTGCTTTTTGGCTACAAGACCGATATAAGCTATGCAGAGAATTGCCGCCAGAACGGCAAAAGCTCCTCCGATGGGAGAAATGACAATCAGTCCGCATGCACAAAGAATCATCCAGATAAGAGATACGATTGCTGTTTTTCTGCTTGCAGAGTCTGTAAAGAAGGCAAGAAGTCCGTTTGTACCCGCCTTGGGAAAGACTGTGGATGCAAAGACGGAAAGTGCCCTTGACATTACCTGCATAATTCCGATTAAAAGTCCTGTTTTTGCACAGACCTCAAGCTCCGTTCCGAAGGCGAAAAACGCAAGGAAAAAAACTCCTGTATAAATTACTGCAAATGCACCGGCATTTGAATCCTTCAGAATCTGAGCTTTTTTCTCCGGAAGGGCATGTGATGCAAGTGCGTCTGCCGTGTCACAGTATCCGTCCAGATGAATTCCTCCGGTAATAAGAACGGGAATAAGTGTAAGTCCTACAGAAGAAATAATCTCCTCAAAACCCAATGCAGAGCAAATAGCTTCCCATAAAACAAGTACTGCGCCCACAACAATTCCCACTACAGGCAGAAAACAGAGCATATAACGCATATTGTCCTTTGACCATTCAACATGGGGGGAGGGGATTGCGGAAAACATGGAAAAACAAATGCAAAGAGAAGAAAAAAGCTGCTTCATATAGGCATTTCTCCTTTAAGAAGAATGGGTATTCCTGCAACGAGTTCAAGAACACAGTCGGCTCTTTCGGCAATTTCTCTGTTAATTCTGCCGATGCTTTCAACATAGGCTTTTGTTTCCTCGGAGTATCCGCTCTGAACATCGGACCCGACATCATTGGTGATAATAATCAGATTATCACAATTTGCCTCGAGATTATCAATGCCCTTCATAACCTCCTCATATGGGTCAAGAAGATTATAGTTTTCATCGAACATCTCGTTTGCGGTCAGATTGCATATACATTCAAGAAGGGCAGTCCCTCTCTCGGGAAAACACAGGCTTTTATAGTCCCTGTATCTTTCAATTGTTTCAAAGCCCTTGCCTTCACGCATTTTTCTGTGCCTTGCAACCTTTTCCGCACCGCCTGCGCCGAAGGGCTGCATTGCGGCAAGATAGTACCTTTGGCCGGGAATGGAGACGGCTATTTTTTCGGCATATGAGCTTTTGCCGCAGCCGGAGCCTCCTGTGAGAAGAATTATCATTATCTCTTGTCTCCGTCCTGAACGGTGTACTGGTCTATTCCGGTTTCGTTAAAGCCAACGGAGCCGTGGTATACCTTCAGAGCCATATCGAGAATAGGCATCATACATACTGCGCCTGTACCTTCTCCGAGTTTCAGTCCTGCGGAGATAATCGCCTCAACTCCCAGCTCTGCAAGAATAGCCTTTGCGGCGGGCTCTGCGGAGCAATGGCTTGCAATCATGCAGCAGCTTGCCTTGGGGCACAGTCTTGCGGCAATTAAAGCGGCAACAGAGGAGATAAGGCCGTCGATTATTATGGGAACGCCGTACAGTGCTCCGCCGAGATATACTCCGACCATGCCGGCTATATCAAAGCCTCCGAGCTTTGCAAGAACATCAAGAGGATTTGTGCAGTCGGGCCTGTTAACCTCTATTCCTCTTTTTATAGCATTGATTTTTTTTGTAAGCCTCTCATCGGAAAGTCCTGCTCCGCGTCCTGTTACCTCTTCAACGGGAAGAGAAAGCAATGTGGCTGTGCAGGCAGATGATGTGGTGGTATTGCCGATGCCCATCTCTCCGGTTGCTATAATCCGGTATCCCTGTTCCTTTAATTCCCCGACAAGCTTAATACCGTGCTCGATGGCTTTCTCGGCCTGCTCATAAGTCATTGCGGGGCCTACGGCAAGGTTGTCGGTTCCGTTTCCGCAGCGGCAGTCTCTAACGCCCTCAACAGGGTTAAGCATTCCCATATCAACAGGGATGGGGTCTGCCCCTACGACAGTTGACATAAGGCAGACGGAGGTTTTACGCAGTGAAATGTTCTTTGCCTGAATTGCAGTGACGGATGCATCTGTCTGAGTAACTCCTTCGCAGATTACACCGTTATCGGCACAAAGGACCAGAACCGCTTTTTTGTCCAGACGAACATCTTCCGTTCCGATAAGTGCGGCAATTTTAATAATATATTTTTCCAGCATTCCAAGGCCGTCAAGGGGCTTTGCAATTCCGTCCCAGTGTGCCTTGGCTGCCGCTTTGGCGATAACATTTTCGCCCTTTATATCATTGTTTATTTTATTAAAATCCATTTATTATTTCCTCCGAAAGGTACTGTGGATATCTTAATCAATTTATTGCTCAATTAAATAGATATTATACTAATCATCTGAATTAAAAGCAATATTAATTTATTATTTTATTATTAGATTATTTTAAATGACCGGAGGCCCCGGTAAGTGAAAATACCATACTATGTGTACCGAGGATATCCCCCGGTTTAAGATGGGCTTTGATGTGCCCCCTGTCAAGTAGACAGTAGAAAAAACAAAAACATTTACTTGGTTC
>JAKSPP010000103.1 GCA_024404735.1 Oscillospiraceae bacterium
CCGGTGGGGCAAAGAACCGCGAGGTGACCGAGCCGCAGCGAGAACCGACCCCTACAGCGATTGTTTAGTTGTTGCTAAACAATCGCTATTCATTAATCTGAACTACTAAGTCAAAAAAATAAACTTCCATATTAAAATGAATGTATCTCCGGGAGGCGGGGGCGGGTCAGGAGATAGCGCAGGGCCTGGGTGCAGGAATCCACCATATCATCGTGCTTGCCATTGGGGAAGGCGGAAAACTGCTCCACAAGGTCTTCTGTAAAGGGGGCAGTGCGTGGCAGAAGAACTCTTCCCGCCTCGATGGCGGGGGAAACAAAGCGAAGGCGCTGGGCTTTGCTCTCCCGTGGGATTACGGGAATAACGGTGAGCTCCGAGCGAAGGGAATCAATCAGAGCGGCGCCGTTTGCCGCTTCCTCAATTAACACGGCGCTGTGGCGGGGGAACATTCTTGCCGTCATCCGCACGGCCTCAAGGGTGCGTGAAAAGCTCAGCCTGTCGTTAAGAAGATACAGAAGGTAAAACCTCCCCTCGCAGGTGCCCCATACGGAAAGGGCGCAGAAGTCCGAGGCCTCGCCTCCCTTGAAGGCAGCATCAAGGGAAAGAACCACATCGCCGAAATTATCCGGGGGAATGTCATAATACTGCCAGTACCGCCGCAGAACGAAATTCCCCTCCTCTGTTCTCGGGGCGCACATATAAAGGGCCTGCCAGGCACGCATTCCTCCCAGAGGATCGCCAATATACCCTTCCTTAAAATCACGGAGCCAGTTTTCGTCCTTGCCAAGCTCCGGGCACAGGGGGCTTCCCTTTTCTCTGCCCATGGGGTCATTTTCCCCCGCCTCAAGGGGCAGGCAGAGGTAGGACGCGTTTTTCTCAGTTTTCAGCACTCTGCCTCGCAAATCGTCCTCATGCCAGGGCGTCATAATAATTACGACCTTTCCCCCTGCGGCAAGGCGGGATTTAAGGGAGTTCTGCCACTCGCCCCAGAGCTTTTCGCGGATGGCCTGAGAATCTGCCTCCTCGCGGTTTTTAATGGGGTCATCGATAATAATGAGGTCGGCGGGATTTCCCGTAATGCCGGACATAATGCCCCTTGAAATCATTCTCCCCTTACCGCCCAGGAGCTCAAACTCCGAGGCCCTGTCAAGGGCGCCCATGGGAACGCCGCCGAGCTTTGATGCAAACTCACGGACCTTCTCGGCATTTCTTCTGCAAAAGCGCTGTGCCGACTCCTCATTATATGAGGCAAGGATGACGCGCCCTTCGGGATTATTCAGGAGGAACCATGCGGGCAGAGCCTCGGATACCGTCATACTCTTGCCGTGCTGGGGCGGGGCGGCAATAACGAGGATATCATAGGCGTTGCCTGTTTTCTCTTTTATGAAGGTCTCAATGCGCCCGGAGAGGAAGCGGGAAAAGGCCGTTTCACGAAAGGCCGGGCCGGAGCAATAGGATAGATAATGAAAATAGCTTTTTCTTGCGAGAGTTCTAAGGGCAAGCTCTGTTAAGGCGGGGGTATCGGGTAAGGCGGAAATAAGCCCTTTCACTTCCCCCACCCCCCGGAAAGCGACAGAAGCTCATCATATGACATAGCCTCAAGGGTCTCTCGAAGAGCCTCGCCCCCCTCCCCCGCAGGGTCCGGGGCAAAGAAGCCGGAGTCTAAGCAGAGCTTAGCCGCAGATGTTTCCATCTTCTCACTTGCCTTTATTATCTGGGCATACAAAACAGCATCGGCGTGGTCGGGCTTAGATATGCCCAGCATTTTAAGGGGAGAAAACAAAGGGTGCTCCGGGGAAAGCGGCAGGGAGAGGAGATAAGAGAGCTTGCGTGAAAGAGTGTCGGACGAAGAGGTGGAAGGGGTACCTCCTTGGGAAAGATTTAGCCTGTAGCGCGCAGATTCCAATCTGCGCCGGTCGTAGAAGAGTAATGGCAACGCTACAATTGTTAAGAGAATGAAACTCAGTTGCGCAACAATAGTTATGTTTTCTTAACTTGTCCCGTAGTATATATCATAATTTTATTTTTGTCAAGGGTTTTAATTAACTTTTCTAAACTCTTTTACGAGAAAAACAGGGGGCGGTAAAACCGCCCCCCGAAAAATCAGTCAATCAGTTCTTAAATAACCCGATTATAGCCAATCAAATAATAGGCAATACGGTGTCCTTTGTGCCAACGATGAAGATAATCTGGCTGCCATCGGCGAGGTCGAAGACATCAACCGCAACATCCTTAGCAAGCTTTGTAATGTTCTTGCCGGAGATATCATAGGTTGCGGTGGTCTTTGCAAACTCGATAACGCCTGCATCGGTGTCGATGTAAGCTGCATCAACAGCAGAGATAACTGCATTATGGAAATCGGGCTCCTTCTCTGTTGCAGAGGTTACAACGCCGTTTGCTATAGCAAGAGTGTAGTAGTATCCTGCAAAGACAGTATTTTCATTTGCGAGGACAACAGTCTCTTCCTTGCCATCAACGATTGCGGTGTACTCATAGCCTGCTGCGGTCTGGTCGCCCTGAGCAAGGATGTAGTAGATGGTCTCAGCCTCAACTACGGGAGCAGCGGGAACATCAACAGCATAGATGGTGTCAATGTAGCCGGCCTTATCGTAGGTAACATATGCAGTAGCATAGGTTGCATCAACGAAGTTCTTGTAGCCAACGATTTCTGCGGTTGCGTACTTGGAGGCTGCATCACCGACAGTCTTGATTACGGTTGCGGAGCTTGCCTTATCGGAGCCGACAGCAACGGTAGCCTTCTTGGTGGTGACAGTATCGGGCTCATAACAAGCAACGATAACGATGGAGCCGTCTTCCTTTACGTAGTACTCTACAAAGCAGTCAAATTCACTCTCAGCTTCGGTTGTAACAACGCCTGTGAAAAGGGAATCCTTGCCGGTGAAGGAGGTGGTGCCGGCGACAGCATCGGTAACAACAGCGAGGTCATAGATGGTGGTCTTGCCGTCCATATCGAGCATCTTTACAACTGCGCGTCCGTCCTTGGCAGCGGCTGCGCCTGCGCCGAGAAGGTCACCGGTGGAAGCAGCACCGTATGCTACAGACTGGCAAGAAACAGCATAGCCAACCTTGGTTACGTACTCTTCCTCTGCGAGAGTGTTAATAAGGATAGCGGCGAGCTTTCCATTGGGAGATACGTAGTAATCCATTACGGACTTAAAGTCAACGGGGTCAAAAACATAATCGGGGTCAACACACTCATTATCAATTCCGAGTGTCTTTCCGCCAATCGTAACCTTGGCGGTGGCTTCGTTATATGCAGAAACAGTGCCCTGGTTCTTACTGAGGACTACGGCATCCTTATAATTCACATTGCCCATAGAATCGGGGAGGTAATTTACAATATAGGCAATCCAGTCGCCCTTCTCGCCTACTGTAAGCTCATCCTCATGTACAGTCCATTTATAGAGATTATCGCTCATAAGAGAGCAGATAATGTTTTCATAATATTCAGTAAGGATGATATCCTTTGTGTACTCTGCATCCTTATCGGCGGTATCCTTAATGTCAAGAATAGCAGCATAGTCATACCAGTAAGCAGTGACAAAGGTAATGGTCTTCTTGTCTGCACTTACGGTAAACTCAAAATACTCATCGGGGAAAACAGGGCGGGGGCCATATCCTGCATAGGGATCGGACATCAGTACGGCCATGGGAGAGAAGGAAGGCATGGGTGAAGGCTGAACATCATAATCACCGGGCCAGTTGACAATCTTAATGTCGCTTTCCTTAAGGCCGTTTGCCTTTGCATATGCCTTGGCTACATCGGCCTTGCCCTGCTCTTCAACAGATGCGTTATAGTAAATGTAATCGGCCTCGGGATACTCGTTATAGATTACGTTTCCGTCGGCGTCATAAATCTCAAGAACAGCCTCGCGACCGTAAGCATCACGGGGATTTACCATTTCATCGGGGTCGTCCTCGTCGGAGAGGCCGAAGCCGTCCTTATAAAGGGTCTCGCCGGTCTTTTCTGCGGCAGCAGCGCCGGTTGTGATGGTTACATCACCTGTTGTGATGGTTGTGCCTCCGTTTTTATATACAACGAGGCTTGCAAAGAGGGCGTTGTATGCCATCTGGCAGGCCTGCTCACGGGTACACTCGGCAGAGCCGTCAAAGGGAGAAATGCCGTTAATAATTCCTGTCTTCTTTGCAAGAGTTGCAACGGCAACAGCCCATGAATCGCCAATCATACCCTCGTTCTCGGCATTGTAGCCAAGAGCGCAGAGAAGCATCTTTGCAAATGCAAAGCCGGTGAGCTTTGCATCGGGCTCATACTTATTATCGCCAACGCCGGCAACAATGCCCTTGGAAGCGGCGTAAGCAATGTAGCCGTCTGCCCAGTGACCTGCGCAGTCGGTGAAGGGGGACTTTGCACTGAGCTCGTTTTCATCAGCCTGAAGAAGACGGGCAATAATAGTTGCGGCCTGAGCGCGGGTTAAAACGCCTGCCGGCTGGAATTCGAATTCGCCGTTTACTTCGATACCGGTAATAACACCGATAGAAGAAAGAACAGCAACTGCCTTGTCGTAATTAATCTCGGCAGCATCGGTGAACTCGACAGCCGTTGCACCAACAGCGCAAACACCGAGAACCATAACGAGAGCAAGAACAAGGCAAAGGGTTTTCCTGAGAGTTCTCATTTGTAACTCCTCCTGATAGAATTTACCACAATGTGGCCATTAGAACTGCTTAAATAATTTCATTTTACTGTAAAATATAAAACAGCCTATAGTAATGTAGCACTTAAACCTTTTGTTTGTCAATAATTAAAAGGCTTTTGTAACACAACTGTAACATAAGAAAACGAGGGGCGGTAAAACCGCCCCCCGGAAACTATTTATTCAGTTTCAAAATCATCTTATCGATTTAGACTTAAAATCAAGCCTTGCCAACGATGAAGATAATCTGGCTGCCATCAGCAAGATTGAAGACGTCAACAATAA
>JAKSPP010000104.1 GCA_024404735.1 Oscillospiraceae bacterium
TGCATGCCGCAGAATCAGAGAGACGGGCAATAACATAAAAGGTGTATTTTGGGCACAGGGCGAAGGAGAAGCTGATGCCGAAGGTTATCCTGCAAAAATCGAATGTATCAGAAACGACCTATGCCGTCGGCTCAATGTTTCTGTTATACCGTGGGTGCAAATGCAATCATTCAAAAGCGTTATATCTCTAGAAGAAAACGAAAGCGTTGTTTGGAGCAAATTTCGTGAAATGCAAAGGAATATGCCGAAAAGGCCGGCCTTGTAGGCAAGACCCTCAAGATCATCACCAACGGTGTTGAGACCTACAACGACGTTGCTGCCATCATGGTTGAGAACCTCGCTGCTATCGGCGTTAAAGCAGAAATCGCTTCCTACGACTCCGCTACCTACTTCGGCGTTGTTATGGATGCCTCCAACTTCGATATCTCCCTCTTCTATCTCTCTGCTCCTTCCATGCTCGCAGTTGATATCATGGGTTACCTTGACTTCCTGCCCCTTGGCTGGTTCAACGATGATGCACAGGGCTACAAGGATATGTGCGTAAATGCAAGAAGCCTTCTTGATGATGCCAAGAGATCTGACTATATGCTCGAGCTTCTCGCTTACTTCGAGCAGTTCCACCCCTGGTACCCCATCTCCGAGGCTGTCGGTGCTTCCGCTCTTAACAAGGATATCGGCGGTGCCAAGTACTACCTCGCAGGCAACCTCTTCTACAACGATCTTTACTGGAACTAATTTATAACAGGCACTGCTTCGGCTTTTAAGGCAGTGTAACTTAGTCCGCTGCGGTCCTGTATCTACAGGACCGCAGTCTTATAAAACAATATCCGGCTGCTTTAAGCGGCCGAAAGGATAGAATATGTACGAGCTTAAACCGATTTCCCCCCGCGTACAGAGAGTCCGCGAGAGATACAGAACAACGGTTCCTCCCGTATGCATTGAGCGTTACAGACTGGTAACCGAGTTCTATATGGCTAATAAGGAGCTTATAAGCGTCCTTAAAAGGGCATATAATTTCAAGAATCTCTGCGAGAAAATGCCCATCTCCATAGATGACGATGACGTAATCGTCGGCGGACAGTCCCCGAAGTTTATGGGCGGCTGCCTTTACCCCGAAAACAATGTCTCCTGGCTCAAGGAAGAGGCAAAGAGCGGCCTGATTTCCACCCGTCCTCTTGACCCCTATACAATGAGCGAGGAGGATAAGGAATATTATCTTAGCACCGCCGATTTCTGGGATACAGAGCATATGGGCGCTAAGTGCAGAAACTATATGCCCGAAAGCTACAAGAAGCATACGGCAAACCTTGTAACCTTGGTTGGCTTTGCAAACTCCGGTGCAGGCCCCGTCGGACACTTCTGCGCCAACTACAACAAGGCCATCAGAGTCGGCTTCGGTGCAATCAGAGCCGAGGCTGCCGAGAAACTCCGCGAGTATGAGGAGCAGGGCCTTCCCGGAAACACCATTGACCCCTACAACTTCTACAGAAGCATAGTAATCGTCTGCGACGGTATGATTACTCTCACAAAGCGCTATGCCGCACTTGCCGCCGAGAAGGCGGAAGGGGAGAGCAATCCCGAAAGAAAAGCAGAGCTTCTTATGATGGCAGACGGTCTTAACAACTGCATGGAGAAGCCCGCAAGAAGCTTCTACGAGGCCGTTCAGGCTCTGTTTATGTATCAGACCTGCCTCTGCCTTGATGCCAATATGCACGGCATTTCCTTCGGCAGAGTTGACCAGTATCTGGGCGATTTCTACGATGCGGATATGGCTGCGGGTACAATCACGGATGAGTATGCCCAGGAGCTTCTTGACCTGTTCTATCTCAAGGTTGCCCAGATGAACAGACCCTGGGATGCAATGGGAACAGAGGCCTCTCCCGGCTACACCTCCGGTCAGCTTATGACTCTGGGCGGTGTTAAAAAGGACGGAACAGATGCAACAAATGCCGTAACCTATATGATGCTTCAGACCTCCGGAAGACTTGTTCTCCATTCTCCCCCCCAGTCTCTTCGTGTTCACAAGAACACCCCCGAGGCACTCTGGGAGGCTGCAATCGAGACGACAAAGATTGCCGGCGGCGTTCCCTCCTTTGAAAACGATGAGGTTATTATCCCCGCACTTATGAAGAGAGGTCTCTCCCTTGAAAGTGCCCGCAACTACTGTCCCATCGGCTGTGTTGAGCCCGGCGGCTGCGGTGATGAGTGGCCTGCCTGCGGCGGTGACGGCGGTGCATGCTACTTTAACCTTGTTGCAGCACTCCTTCTCGCCATTAATGACGGTCACTATCCTCTTCCCATGTTCGGCAATAAGAACATCTGGGACGAGAATACCGAGGGCGATGAGACAGGCCCCGCAACAGGCTATCTCTATAATATGACCTCCTTCGAGCAGGTCCTCGATGCCTTCAGAACCCAGATTGAGTTCTTCGTAAGATGGCACGTGGTTCACATGAATATGTTCGAGTACATTGCCCGCGACTATCTGCCCCAGCCCGTTGTTTCCGCAACAATGGAGGGCTGCATGGAGTCCGGCAAGGATGTTATGTGGGGCGGAGCCAAATATAACTCCACAGGCATTGCCGGTGTCGGCATAGGCAACGTTGCAGACAGCCTCTTTATGATAAAGCATCTTGTTTTCGATACAAAGAAGTGCACGGCAAGAGAGCTTTACGATGCCCTTAAGAATAACTGGAAGGGCTATGAGGAGCTTCAGGGCTATGTAAAGCGCGATGCTCCCCATTACGGCAACGGAATTGAGGAGGTCGACAAGTGGGCCCACTGGACCGCAAAGGTCTTCTCCGATGCCGTCAATTCCAAGACAGGCCCCCGCGGACGCTACTCCGCAGGTCTCTACCCCATTACAACCAATATCCTCTACGGCAGACTTTCTCCCGCCACTCCCGACGGCAGAAATGCCGGAGACCCCCTTGCAGACGGTATTTCCCCGGTTCAGCAGATGGATAAAAACGGCCCCACCGCCACACTTAAGTCCGTCTCCTCAATAGACCAGCTTGAGTACCCCAACGGAACTCTTCTCAATATGAAGTTCCACCCCAGCTCCATGAAGAACTCCGACAGCATCGCAAAGCTCTCCGGCCTTATCGGAACCTACTTCGATATGGGCGGTATGGAGGTTCAGATTAATGTCATCAACGCCGACATTATGAGAAAGGCTCAGGAGCATCCCGAGAACTACCAGAACCTTGTTGTCCGTGTTGCAGGCTTCTCAACCTATTTCGTTGAGCTTCACAAGGCCTCTCAGGACGACATCATTAGCAGAACAGAGCTCTCTGTAGGATAAAAAAATAATGCCCCGAAGGGAAGTGTCATTTCCGAAAGGGGCTTAAGATTGAGGTAATTAATATGCAGGAAAAGTACGAAAAACTGTTCTATGAGCTGAAGCCCGATGATATCGACCTCGGCTCCTGGACAAACAAGAACCAGGCATTCCTCCACGGCGAAAAGGACATCCCCGGTGCCTATATGTACGCCGGCTTCCAGATGATTTATGAGCCCGTCAAGCTTGAGCAGGAGCCCATTTATCACCGCGAAGAGGAAAACCTTATCTTCTTCGGCGCAAAGCTCCCCGATGTATTCTCCTCCTGGGATGCCGAAATCCATGTCTACCTTGGACCGGACCTCGACCATATGGAGAAGGTTGTCGTAACCGACCCCACTCTCATCAGAGTCCCCAAGGGCTGGTTCCACGGCCCCATCAACGTTGTCAGAGTAGGTAAGCCCATTTACTTCCAGGCTGTCCTCTTTGCTTCCCGTCCCGGCTACTTCAAGAAGCTCACCGACGGCACTGTTTACTTCGCCGAGGAAGAAACCCACCGCCGTAAATTTGACCCCGAGAATCCCGGCCCCAAGTCCGCTCCCTGGACTGTTATCAATGAGGACGGCGTTGGGATTTATTCCGAGACAGGAACCTATGACCCCAACAAGGCTCCCAACTCCAGAAATACCGTTATCACCGACGAGTACAAGTCTCAGCCCTACTCCGATGCAACTCCTCTCCTTGCCCCCAAGCCCGCTCTTACAGAGACAGTAAGACCCGTTGTCCTTGCAATGCCCAAGGAGGAGACCCAGTGGGGCGCATGGTGCCCCTCTCCCCAGGCTTACTTCCGCGGCGATATGTACATGGAGAACGCCAACTACAATGTCGGCTTCCAGGTATTCACCATGGATAACGATATGGAGGCTCCTCACTTCCATCAGGGCGCAGATGAGTACATCTTCTTTGTCGGTCCCAATGCAGAGAACATCTTCGACTTTGAGTGCGAAATCCACTTCTTCATCGGTGATGACCCCCAGCATATGGAGGAGAAGATTATTACAAAGCCCACTGTTGTCCGCCTGCCGCCCACGGTATGGCATTGCCCCATCCTCTTCCGTAATATGAAGAAGCCTCTTGTATTCCAGGCTGCCTTCCTCCACGGAACATGGGGTACCATCATTGAGTCCAAGGGTGAGAGCAAGTCTCAGTTCCTCGGAACCAAGACCTATGAGTACATGGGCGACAACGTTCGCTTCTGCCGCTTCAATCCCAAGAAGCGCTGCAACATCTGCGGCGCCTGCTTCCCCAAGCCCGGCGAGTACAAGAAGGAAGAAGAGAAGTAAGCTTAATATAAAAGGCCTTGGCCCTTCTTCGTAGAATAAAAAAGAGCGATATCCCGCTTCTCCGGGGTATCGCTTTTTCTTATATTATTATTATAACTCATAAACAAAAAAATCCCTCCACCCTAAGCAGGCGGAGGGATTTTTATAAAAGGCTTATATTTTAAGCGACTGTCCTAAATTACAGCTGCTTCTGAGCGTTGATCTTAACGCCGGGGCCCATGGTGGAAGCAGTGACGCAGGACTTGATGTACTGGCCCT
>JAKSPP010000105.1 GCA_024404735.1 Oscillospiraceae bacterium
CGTCACAAACAGGCAGATGGCCTATAAAGCAAGGCTCTCGGAATTTGAAGACGGAAAGGCCTCTCAGCTGGGAGCCTATCTCCCCTCCGTCCTTGAAATGGAAGAGGGCGAGTATGTTCTCGACCTTATCTGCCCCGGAGATTACAGCGGGCACCTTCTTATGTTCTATGAAGACGGCAAGGTCGGAAGAGTTGAGCTTTCCGCTTTTGCAACCAAAACAAACCGCAAGCGCCTTCAGAACGCCTACTGCGACAAGAGCCCCCTTGTAAAAATCCTTCAGCTCGACGGAGAAGCGGACTTCGTTGTTTATACCTCCGATGACAGGGCCCTTCTTGTTCCCTCCGCTCTGCTTGCTCCGAAAACAACAAGAAACACTCAGGGCGTTGCCGTTGTACGACAGGCAGGAAAAAGAAAGCTTACGGACGCAGTTTTCGCCGATACCTGTCTCATCAGGGATCTTCCCAAATACAGAGTCAAGAGCATCCCATCCGCCGGTGCGGCACTTACGCCGGAGGATAAGGGCATCGAACAGCTTACAATAGATATGTAAATCCGCCGCCGCTTTCCGGGATAAAGCGGCACGGAAAAACAGAAAGGAGCAGAGGAATAATGAAAAAATCCCTTGTTCTTGTATTTCTTCTTGCGCTGCTTCTGCTCACAGGCTGCCGCTCGATTTACGAGAGTGAGTACAGCTACTCGGAAAAGTTTGCGGGAGAAATCGGAGATTTTACCAAAGGCTCCATTGAAATTAAAAACTATGCAAACCTTCAGAACACGATACTTGCCCTCATAGAAAACGGTGAAAAAAGCGCAAGCCTTGTTTTCAGCAGATATGTAGGCTCCCCCGCAGACGACCTTGCAAAAATATGCTATGAAATAAGGGTTGTCAATCCTCTGGGAAACTTTGCTCTCAGTGATATAAGCTATGACACAAGCCGCATTGTTTCCTATTACACGGCGGATGTTTCCCTTGAGTTCAAGAGGACAAAGGACGAAATAGCGCCTCTTTCGAAGGCTGTTTCCGTTTCGGAGGCAGACACAATTCTGGAGGATGCAGTCTCTGTAGGCCGGGATACACTCCTTCTGCGCTGCAGAAGCAATATCCCCTCCGAGGAGTACTTTGAAAAGGTAGTGCAGAACTACTACTACGAAAACCTGTCAACCTGTCTCTTTATGCCGGAACTGAGTATGCTCTGCTATCCCGAAACAGGAAGCGACAGAATATATGAGCTTTCCATAAGCTACGAAATAACAGGTGCGCCGGAGCTTGAAAAAATGAGGTACAGGCTTTCCTCTGCTCTCGACGACGCCCTTAATGCCGTTTCGGGGGACATGACAAGCGATGAAGGACTCAGCCCCGAGGCTCAGCTTGGCCTTAACGCAGCGCGATATATTTGCTCCCTGAACACCGACGAAGCCCCCGGAAGCTTCCCCGACACAGCCTATGGCCTGTTCTGCGAGCACAGCGCCTCATCCGAGGGCCTTGCCCTTGCCTATAAGCTCCTCTGTGACAGCCTCGAAATACCCTGCATTATTGTTGAAGGAACCGATCTGGAGCTCCTCTCAAACGATTCCGTTTACTGGAACATAATTAAGACCGAGGATAATTCGTATCACATGCTTCTTGATAAGAAGACGGGCCTTAATTATCCTTCTGATGAATACAGGGACAGCGACTGCTTCTTCCTGACCGATGATGCCCTTTACAGCAGGATTCCCCGGGATTCCGATGAATATCCCTTATGCATCGGCCCTGTACTACTTACAGACGGCCCGGAGGAAACGACAGTTCCCCCTGCCCTTCAGCAGTCTGACGAGATGCCCGATGATGATTCCCCGTCTCCCGAAGGGAATCCCGGGCACAACGACACAGACTCAAAAGGGGAAACCGAAAACGATAATCCCTCCGGGGATGATGTCCCCGATACTTCTCACGAAGGCACGGCTCCCTTGCCGACCGGTGATGGCGGTGAAAAGAGCTCTCCTTCCTGAAAACTCCGAAAAATTCACAGCAATTGGGAGGTACCACCATTAACACCCGCAACAATTATATTACCGAGGGCCCTATTCTAAGCGGCCTGATTAAATTTTCGCTGCCTATTCTTCTCAGTCTTTTTATTCAGGCACTGTACGGCGGAGTCGATATCCTTGTCATTGGACAATTTGCAGGTGTTGCAGACCAGTCCGCCGTTTCAACAGGCTCCGAGCTTATCGTTATGATTACCATGGTAATCAGCTCTCTGGCTATGGGAATCACCATCCTTGTCGGCGAATCCGTTGGTGCCGGGAGGCCCGAGGAGGCAGGAAATGCCATCGGCGCGGGAATTGCCATATTCGCAGTTCTGACGGTTATTGTCACCGCAGTACTTGCCCCCTTCGGCACAACCTTTGCCTCACTTATGCATGCCCCCGAGGAGGCTCTTTCCAAAACCGCAGATTACATAAGCATTTGCGGTGGCGGTGCCCTTTTCATAGTTGCATATAATATTTTAGGCTCCATATTCAGGGGACTGGGCGATTCCAAAACGCCTCTTATGGCCGTTGCCATAGCATCCGCATTCAATATTGCCGGTGATATTCTGCTCGTTGCAGGCTTTAAGATGGGCGCAGCGGGCGCCGCCATTGCAACAGTTGCGGCCCAGGGACTGAGTATTATTATTTCCCTTGCCGTAATCAGAAAGAGAGACCTTCCCTTCAGGCTCCGCAAAGAGCATATAAGCTTCAGAGGCGGCTATGCTCTCAGGGTTATCCGGGTGGGCACCCCCATTGCCATTCAGGACCTGGTTGTTTCCCTCTCCTTCATTGTTGTTCACATTGTCGTAAATGATATGGGTGTTACAACCTCCGCCGCCGTCGGAGTCAGCAATAAGGTCTGCAACTTCCTTCTTCTTATCGGAATGTGCTATATGCAGGGCGTATCCGCTTTCGTTGCGCAGAATAACGGCGCCGGAAGAAGAGACCGCTCCAGAAAGACCATGCTTTGCGGAATTTACACATCCTTCATTACCGGTGTAGTATGCTTCTGCGCCTCATTTTTTGCGGGAGGAATACTCTCCTCGCTGTTCTCCAACAGTCCCGAGGTTATAGCCATCTCCCACGAATTTCTCAAGGCCTACGCCTTTGACTGTCTTATGCTGGGCGCTCTTATGAGCCTTCTGGGCTACTTTAACGGCTGTGAGCATACCTTCTTCGTTATGCTTCAGGGCTTAATCGGAGCCCTGTGCATAAGGACACCTCTTGTTCTTATCTTCGGAAAAATGGCAGTGCCCTCCCCCTTCCTCATCGGTATAGCAACCCCCGCTTCAACAATAGTCCAGCTTGTTATGGGCATTATTGTTCTTGTTTTCATTGAGAAAAAAGACAGGGAGAAGAGCATACTGCTCTCCTCCGATAACGATTAATATAAAACAAAGCGAAAGGATAAAACTATTATGCTTAGATTTTACGGCGGCAAAATCCTCTGCGGCGGTGCCAACGCCGATATTACCGAGGGAGAGGTCTGGGTTGACGGTGACAGAATAAGCTATGTCGGTCCTGCCAAGGAAGGCCCCCTTCCGTCCTTCGAAAGAGAAATAAATCTCAAGGGCAATCTTCTTATGCCCGGCTTCAAAAACGGTCACACCCACTCCGCAATGACCTTCTGCCGCTCCCTTGCAGACGGTATGCCCCTTCAGGACTGGCTTTTCAATCTTATTTTCCCTCTCGAAAGCTACCTCACCCCGGAAATCGTATATAACTTCTCCAAAATAGCCCTGCTTGAGTATCTTCAGGCCGGCATTACCGCAAACTTCGATATGTACTACCACAGAGATGCCATTGCCAATGCTTCTCTTGATTACGGCTTCAGAACCGTTATCTGCGGAACAAACGGCTCTGTGGAGACTATGGAGCGCGAGTACGAGCACTTTAATTCCATTAACCCCCTCATCACCATGCTCCCCTCCATCCACGCCGAGTACACAGCCGCTCCCGAAGACTGGGATGCAATTGCGTCTGTTATCAAGAACCACAAAATGCCCTTCTTTACCCACTCCTCCGAGACAGCCTCCGAGGTTCAGGGCTGCATTGAGCGCCACGGTATGACCCCCACAGAATGGTTCGATTCTCTCGGTCTCTACGATTACGGCGGAGGCGGATACCACTGCGTTTACATGTCCGACAGAGATTTTGCAATCTACAAGGAAAAGGGTCTGTGGATGATTACAAACCCCCGCAGCAACGCAAAGCTCGCAAGCGGCATTGCTCCTCTTGAGAGAGCCATAAAGGAAGGCATTAATCTTGCCATCGGTACCGACGGCCCCTCCTCCAACAACGCACTTTCCATGTTCGGTGAGCTTTACGCAGCTTCAACCCTCCAGAAGCTGGCAACAATGGACGCCGCCGCCGGAGATGCCGAGGCTCTTATCCTTGCAGCCTGCACAGGCGGCGCCAGAGCAATGAATCTTCCCGACTGTGACAGCATTGCCGTCGGAAAGAAGGCCGACCTCATCGTTATCGATGCTTCTCTTCCCAATATGCAGCCCTGCGGCCCCACTGTTGCAAACCTTGTTTACGCCGGCAACGACAGAAATGTCAAGATGACTATGATTGACGGTAAAGTCCTCTATGAAAACGGCGAGTACACCTTCTCCGAGGATATCCCCGCCCTTTACGAAACCTGCCGCGGACTTCTTGAGGATATGCTTTCCAAGTACAACGAAAACAAAAAAGCCTGAAATATACAATAAGGAGATAATGACATGATTCGTGTTGTTGCAAGAGACCACATTGCCCCGGGCAAGAAGGCCGAAGCCCTTGAAATTTACAGACCCCTGGTTGAAAGAACCCGCAAGGAAAAGGGCTGCACGATGTACACCCTCAACG
>JAKSPP010000106.1 GCA_024404735.1 Oscillospiraceae bacterium
TATCCTCTCTGCCATAGAGGAATACCGTGCTTTTTGTTTGTGAATCTCTTAAGGGTTGAGATAAAAGCCGGTATGGTGGAATTCGTAGGGGACGGCGTCCTCGACGTCCCGTGCCCGGTTACGACTATGATAAGATGAATGTGATTGGGCATAAGTACATACTTCGGCACATCAATGTTATCATAATGAGAAGCCATTTCTTTAATCTGTGCGTCTACAATTTTACCTGCAGGAGACAGCGACATCTGCGGGCCGTCGGGGACGCCGGCCCCTACAATGTGTCCGAGCAGGTGCCGTTTCCCTTCGGTGCAGATTGTGATGAAATAATAACCCGCACTGTCATAATTATAGTCGCGAAGTCGCAGAGGCTTTCTTTTTGCCGCTTCCGGTGAATCCATACTCTTATTCCTCCGACTGGGCGGAGGAAAGCTTCATGTCCTCAATGTTCTCCTCAATAAGGCCGATGATGCCGGCGGAGGTAAACTCCATTGCCTGACGGACGGCGCTTCTTATGGCGGTTGCATTGCTGCTGCCGTGGGCCTTGATTACGGGCTTTGAAAGACCCATAAGTGCCGTGCCGCCGACCTCGTTAACGTCAAGCTTTGCCTTCAGACCGCCCAGATCCTTTTTGAGGACAAGGGCTGCCATGGAGTTTTTCTTTGAGGAGGTCATAATCTCCTTGAGGTTCTTCATAATGAACTTAACGGTTCCCTCAAGGGTTTTGAGAAAAACGTTGCCTGTAAAGCCGTCGCATACGACAACCTCAACATTGCCGGCCATAACGTCCGTTCCCTCAATGTTTCCTATAAAGTTAATCTTGCCCTTTTCGGCGGCATCCTTCAGAAGTGCAAAGGTCTCCCTTGTCATCTCGGTTCCCTTGCAGTCCTCTGTACCGTTGCACAGAAGGCCTACACGGGGCTTATTGTAGCCCAGAATCTTTGATGCGTAGAAGCTGCCCATAAAGGCAAACTGGAGAAGATACTCGGGCTTGCACTCGGCAGTGCCTCCTACATCGAGAACCATAACGCCGTGTTCTCCTGCGGGGAGAACGGGGGCAAGGGCGGCTCTTCTTATGCCCTTGATTCTTCTTGCCATAAGTGTTGCGCCTGTTAAAAGAGCGCCTGTTGAGCCTGCGGAAACGAGGGCATCGCCCTGTCCGGCCTTCAGCATATTGAGGGCAACGGTCATGGAGGACTCTCTCTTTGCCCTGCAGGCTGTGGAGGGCTCATCCTCCATTGTTATGACATCCGGGGCGTGGACTATCTCGATGCCGTCTGTATTGTCTCCCAGAAGGGGCTTAATCTCATCCTCTCTTCCGACGAGGATTATCTCGGCGCCAAGCTCCTTCCTTGCGAGGATTGCGCCTTCAACGGTGCTTCGGGGGGCATTGTCGCCACCCATTGCGTCGATAATTATCTTCATAGGCCCTCCTTAATCATCTCATCAATAATCTTAAGGCCGCGGGCGGAGATTTCCGCATTCTTGTTCCGCTTGCCCTTAACTCTGTAGCCCAGGGGGGTGATTATGCCGAAGTTAACATTCATCGGCTGGAAGTTTCCGGATACGCTGCCTCCGGAGATGTAATTTGCAAGTGCGCCTATTGCGGTTTCCTGAGGGAAGTTTGCGGGGGCAAGGCCCAGAAGCCTTCTTGCCGTCTCGATTCCCACAAGACAGCCGGAGGCTGTGGACTCAACGTAGCCCTCAACGCCCGTCATCTGCCCCGCAAAGGAGATTCTTGTGTCCGCAATGAGTCTGTAATAGCGGTCAAGAAGACCGGGGGAGTTTAAGTAAGTGTTTCTGTGCATAACGCCGTAGCGGGCGTACTCGGCATTCTTAAGTGCGGGAATCATGGAAAAGACTCTCTTCTGCTCCGGGAATTTAAGATGAGTCTGGAAGCCGACTATGTTATACAGACTTCCTTCGGAGTTGTCCTTGCGAAGCTGAACAACGGCGTAGGCCTCCTTGCCCGTCTTCGGGTCAACAAGTCCGACGGGCTTGAGGGGGCCGTAGCGGAGGGTTTCCTCACCACGGCGTGCCATAACCTCAACGGGCATGCAGCCCTCGAAAACTCCGGAATCGTCAAAGCCGTGAACGGCGGCCTCCTCTGCGGAGATGAGCTCCTTCCAGAAGGCAAGGTACTCCTCCTTTGTCATGGGGCAGTTAATATAGTCTGCAGTTCCCTTGTCATAGCGGGAGCCAAACCATGCAGACTCCATATCTATGGTATCGTACATAACGATGGGGGCGGCCGCATCATAGAAATGCAGGTCGGAATCCGGGCAGAGTGCGGCAATCTTATCCGCAATCGCATCGGAGGAAAGGGGGCCTGTTGCAATAACAACCTCGCCCTCGGGAATCTCGGAGGCCTCGGCAAAGACGAGGTCTATATTTTCATTGCTCTTTATTGCCTCTGTAACGGCCCTTGCGTAGGCAACTCTGTCAACGGCAAGAGCACCCCCTGCGGGGACCTTGTTCTCATCGGCACAGCGCATTATAAGGCTGTCAAGGCGTCTGAGCTCCTCCTTGAGAAGCCCCACGGCATTTGAAAGCTCATCGGAGCGGAAGGAATTGGAGCATACAAGCTCCGCAAAATCCGGGGAGTGATGGGCGGGGGTCATCTTTTCGGGCTTCATCTCAACGAGAGTGACCTTAATGCCTCTTTTTGCAAGCTGCCACGCACACTCACTGCCCGCAAGACCTGCGCCCACGACGGTTACATGAAGTTTATCACTCATCTGTCTTCACCGTCTTTCTTGTTCTTGTGCCCGCTGCCTTTGTGCCCGCGGTGTTCTTTGCGGCCGTTGTCTTCTTTGCGGTTGTTGTCTTCTTTGCAGCCGTTGTCTTTTTTGTAGTAGTTGTCTTCTTTGTCGTAGCTGCCTTTTTGGCTGTGTCTGTTTTCTTTGCAGCGGCAGAAGAGGCGGCCTTTCTTCCCGCAGTCTTCTTTGCGGGCTTTTCCTCAACTTGAGCCTCGCTGGGGGCGGCAGAAGCCTCGGCGCCTGCCTCAGTGCCTTCGGTATTTTCCGTCTTCTTCTTGGGGTAGCCTCTCTTTTCCTCGGGAAGGAAGGAGGCGCAGCCCTCTGTCATGCAGAAGGACTTGAGTCTGCCTCTTCCGGAGGGCTTGAACATGGTCTTTCCGCAGTCGGGGCAGAAGACCTTTGTGGGAACATACCAGGTTATGAAATCGCACTCTCTCTGCTCACAGGCGTAGTAGGGATTGCCGTTTCTGGAGGTGCGCTTGAGAATTCTGCCGCCGCACTTGGGGCACTTTCCGGGCATCTCTATAACAATGGGCTTTGTGAAGGTGCACTCGGGGTAACCGGGGCAGCCGAGGAAACGGCCGAAGGGGCCGCGCTTGTATACCATCTGCTTTCCGCAGACGTCGCACTTCTCGTCGGAGACCTCATCGGGGACCTTTATTCTCTTGCCCTCAAGGGCAGTCTCCGCGGCAGTGAGCTCGGAGGAGAAGCCACCGTAGAATTCTCTTATAACTTCCTTCCACTGCTCCTTGCCCTCTTCAACGCTGTCGAGGCTTTCCTCCATCTGGGCGGTAAACTTAAGGTCAACGATGTCCTCAAAGTACTCACGCATGAGGTTGTTTACGGTCTCGCCGAGGGTTGTGGGGCGAAGGTACTTGCCCTCCTTGGCAACGTATTCTCTTGAGAGTATGGTGGAAATGGTCGGGGAGTAGGTGGAGGGTCTTCCTATGCCCTTTTCCTCAAGTGCCTTGACCAGAGTTGCCTCGGTGTAGCGTGAGGGGGGCTGGGTGAACTTCTGCTCCTTTGCAAACTCCTTTGCATCTAAGGTCTCGCCCTCTGCAAGGGTGGGGAGCTTTCTTCTTATTTCGCCGCCCTCGTCCTCCTTTGTTTCCTCGTAGACATAGGTGTAGCCGGCAAATTTAAGCTCGGAGCAGGTGGCCTTGAAGTTGTGGTTCTTTGCATCAACCTCAACGTTAATGCTGTTGTAAACGGCGTTGGACATCTGGCAGGCGGTAAAGCGGCCCCAGATGAGCCTGTAAAGGCGGTACTGCTCTGCGGTCAGGTCGCCCTTTATATTCTCGGGAATGAGAGTGATGTCGGAGGGCCTGATTGCCTCGTGGGCATCCTGAGCCCCGGACTTTGTCTTGAAGGAGCGGGCAAAGCCGGGGTAGTACTCCGGGCCGTAATGGCTCTTAATGAAGCTTGCGGCGGCGGCCTGAGCATCATCGGAAATGCGCAGGGAGTCTGTTCTCATATATGTGATAAGACCGACGGTTCCGCGTCCCGTAAGCTCAATGCCCTCGTAAAGCTGCTGGGCAATCTTCATGGTTCTTGCGGGGGTCATGCCGAGCTTGTGGCTGGCCTCCTGCTGAAGAGTGGAGGTGATGAAGGGGGGAGAGGGGGTGCGCTGCTTCTCACGGGATTTGACGGAGGAAACCGTAAATACTTCGTTCTGAACGTCGGCGATGATTTTGTTGACTTCCTCCTCACTCCTGAGCTCCTTCTTCTTTCCGTCGGAGCCGTAGTAGCGTGCGGTGAAGCCTGTTCCGGCCTTCTTTTCAAGGACGGCATCGAGAAGCCAGTACTCCTCGGAGACGAAGGCTTTAATCTCGTTCTCCCTGTCAACGACTATTCTCGTTGCAACGGACTGAACACGGCCTGCGGAAAGACGGGGAATGCCCATCTTTTTCCAGAGCAGTGGGGAGAGCTTGTAGCCGACGAGTCTGTCCAGAACTCGTCTTGCCTGCTGGGCATCGACGAGGTTAAGGTCAATCTCTCTGGGGGAGGAGATTGCGGCGGTTACGGCCTTTTTCGTTATTTCGTTAAAGGTGATTCGCTGGGCCT
>JAKSPP010000107.1 GCA_024404735.1 Oscillospiraceae bacterium
ACAACGGGAGAGATTATCTCCTCGGTGCCGGTTAACTGCTCCCGGGAGGAGCTTATTGCCGCTCTTAAGAGCTTTGAAGGAAAAATCTCGCAAATACCCCCTATGTACTCTGCCATAAAGCAGGACGGCAAAAAGCTTTACGAGCTTGCGAGAAAGGGGCAAACCGTTGAGAGAAAGCCAAGAGAGATTGAAATTTACTCAATAACGCTTCTGGGCGAGAAAGAGGACGGAGATGCTTTTCTGGAGGTTGTCTGCTCAAAGGGAACCTATATAAGGACTCTGTGTGCGGATATCGGAGAAAGACTCGGCGGTGATGCCTGCATGTCCTATCTGCGCAGAACCGCAGCCGGCGCCTATGATATTAAAGATGCCCACAGCATGGAAGAGATTATATCTGCCGCCGAAGAGGGCAGACAGGAGTCGCTTCTCCTATCACTTGACTCCATGTTCCCCGATGCGGGAAAAATTACCGTTACGGGCAGAAATGAAAAAAAGGTCCGAAACGGAAACAGTCTTTTTATGAAGGACCTTCCCGACGGAGAATACAGAATCTACGGCGAGGACGGAGAGTTTCTTGCTCTAGGCGAAAGCAAAGGCTGCGAAATCAGCATTATAAAAAGTTTTTTTGAGGTTTTATGACTAATGTCCGGAAAAATACTGGCACTGGGCTTTTTTGACGGAATTCATCTGGGACACGCAGAGCTTATGAAGGCTGCATATGAGGAGGCAAAGGCAAAAGGAATAAAATCCGCAGCCCTTACCTTCGACACCCATCCCGATGTATTTGTCAGGAAAATAAATGTTCCGCTTATTAACTCACCCCATGACAGAAGCATTCTGATTAAAGAGGGCTTTGGCGTTGACGAGGTGTTCTTTATCAGATTCACCGAAGCAACCGTTAAAATGAACTGGAAGGATTTCCTTGATGCGATAGTATCCGATTACGATGCAGAGGGCTTTGTTGCCGGATACGACTTTTCCTTTGGCTTCAGGGGAGAAGGCACAGCCGAAAAGCTTATGGAATACTGCCATGAAAGAGGTCTTTTCTGCAAAATCATTCCCGCGGTTTACTGCGACGGAAGTATAATAAGCTCCACCGCCATCCGTGAGATGATGCTTGAGGGGGAAATGGAAAGAGCCGTAAAGCTTCTGGGCCATCCCCACATTCTGACAGATACCGTAAGAAGCGGGCACAGACTGGGAAGGACCATTGACTCCCCCACTATCAATATGAAATTTCCCGAAGGCGTTCTTGTTCCGAAGTACGGGGTATATGCGTCCAGAGTACTTCTGCCGGACGGAAAAAGATATGTTTCCGTGACCAATATCGGCAAAAGACCCACTGTTGCCGGAAATGAAACACATATATCCATTGAGAGCAATATTCTTGATTATTCCGGGGACCTGTACGGACAGACCGTTCGCCTTGAGCTCTATTCCTTTGTACGCCCGGAAATGCGCTTTGAGGGCATTGATGCACTTAAGGCTCAGATAAACAGGGACAAAGAGTCATCAAGACGCTATTTTGAAAACTGAAAAAATGCCCGATGCATAATCGGGCACTTTTATTATACCGAAGCAGTATTCGAGGTTACGGAGAAAGGAGAATAATATGGCAGACCGCTTTAAGAGAGCCTACGTTGAAATAACAAATATCTGCAATTTAAGCTGCAGCTTCTGCCACGGAACCTCAAGGCCCGGCATTTTCCTTTCCGAGAATCGTTTTTCTCATATCTGCACAGCACTTCGCCCCTACACGGACTATCTTTACCTGCATCTTATGGGCGAGCCGACTCTCCACCCGAAGCTGAATGAGCTTATTTCAATAGCGGGTGAGATGGGCTTTCGCGTTGTAATTACCACTAACGGAACTCTTCTCAGGGAAAGCGGAGAAATTCTGAGTTCTTCCCCGTATCTATGGAAAATAAGCATATCCCTGCAGGCCTTCGAGGGCAGCGGATTAAATAAGCTGCGCGAGTATATTGACGGGGTATGCTCCTTTGCCGTGCGTGCTGCAAATGCCGGAAAAATCATTTCCCTGCGCCTTTGGAATATAGGCGGTGAAGACAAATGCAACAGAGAAATAACAGAGCTTTTAAGGGAATATTTTCCCGGGCAGTGGCAGAAAACCGCCCGGAATATAAAGCTTTCCGATAATATCTATCTTGATGAGGCAAACAGGTTTGACTGGCCCGACACGGGCAGAGAGGACAGCCCGGAGAAAAGAGTATACTGCCACGGAATGAACGAACAGATTGGCATTTTATCGGACGGGACCGTGGTCCCCTGCTGTCTTGATGCAGACGGAAAAGCGGCCCTGGGAAACATTTTTGAAAAAAGCCCAGAGGAAATATTATCCTCCGAGAGGGCAAAGGCTCTTAAATATGCTCTTAAAAACGGGCTTCCCTCCCCGGAGGAGCTATGCAGAAAATGCCCCTATGCCGAAAGATTCTCAAAATAAAAAGGCAAAAAATGCAGAGACCGGACGGCCTCTGCATTTTTTACTCACACAACACCGCCATTATACTACATTTGAATGTCAAATTCAAGATACTTCTTTTTGTATAATAGGCCTATATCTTTTTTGCCGATTTTCTGTTATTATCGTGGTGTAAGAAGAAGGGCCGGAGGCACTTTTCTTTACAATACAGCAAAAGGAGTGACTTAATTATGAAGATTAAATTCATCGAAAAGAAGCTGCAGGTTGACGGAGATGTCAGAGCCTATTCCGAAAAGAAGGTATCAAAGCTCGACAAATTCTTCAAATCCGAGTCCGAAGCCGTTATTACCTACTCAACGGAGCGGGGACGCTGCAGAGCTGAAGTCACGCTCTCCAACAACGGAATGTACTACAGAGCAAGTGAACTGACAAGCGATATGAGAGCCTCCGTTGATTCCTGCTGCGGCTCCATTGAGCGTCAGATTCGCAAAAACAAAACAAGACTTGAAAAAAAGCTTCGTGAAGGCGCACTTGAGGACCTTACCGCCCCCGATTTCATCCCTGCAGATGCGGAAGAGGATGAACCGGACAGCTTTGAAATTGTCAGGACAAAGAGGATTTCTCTTAAGCCTATGACAGCAGAGGAGGCTGTTCTGCAGATGAACCTTCTGGAGCACGAGTTCTTCGTCTTCCTTAATCAGGATGACAACGACAGCTTCTCCGTTGTTTACAAGCGCAGAAACGGCGGCTACGGACTTATCTCCGCAGATGACGTCTGATACGCTTAAAAGAATACTATCCCGCGGGGCCGATTTTCGGCCCCGCTTTTTTTCGGAAGGGCTTTATTTTACTTTAATAATCGCAGCTTTCATCCCCCTTTCTTCTTGCCTTTTTTATTGTTTTGTGCTATTATGTATCAGTTAAAATGCAATAATTATGCAAATGGAGATAGATTACTATGGAAGAAACAGTCACCCCCAAGAAAAAGGTTATGCTCTCGGGCATTCAGCCCTCCGGAGAGCTTCATCTCGGAAACTATCTGGGAGCCATAAAAAACTGGGCCGCAAGAGCAGACGAGTTCGAGTGCTACTACTTTATGGCCGATCTGCATACAATTACCGTCCGTCAGAATCCCGCAGACCTTCGCAGAAGAACTCTTGAGCAGCTTGCCCAGTACATTGCCTGCGGTCTCGACCCTCAGAAGAACACTCTCTTTATTCAGAGCCATGTTCCCGAGCATGCTCAGCTCGGCTGGGTTCTGAACTGCTACACCATGTTCGGTGAGCTCTCCAGAATGACCCAGTTCAAGGACAAGTCCGCAAAGCATCAGGAAAACATTAACGGCGGTCTCTTCACCTACCCCGCCTTAATGGCAGCGGATATACTTCTCTATCAGCCCGATTATGTTCCCGTCGGAGAGGACCAGAAGCAGCACTGCGAGCTTACAAGAGATGTTGCCATACGCTTTAATAACATCTACGGTGATGTTTTCAAGGTACCCGAGCCCTACATCCAGAAGGTCGGCGCAAGGATTATGAGCCTCGGAAACCCCACCTCAAAGATGTCAAAATCTGACCCCGCAGGCTGCGTTTTCCTCCTTGAGGACGAGAACAGCATCATGAAGAAATTCAAGAGAGCCATTACCGACTCCGACACAGAAAACTGCGTCCGTTATGCACCCGATGAGAAGCCCGGTGTTTCCAACCTCATGGGTATATATGCCGCAGTTACCGGAAAGAGCTATGACGAGATAGAAAAAGAATTTGCCGGCTGCGGATACGGCGTTTTCAAGCCCGCCGTAGGTGAAGCCGTATGCTCCGCACTTCGCCCCATCCGCGAGGAAGCAAGCAAGATACTTGCCGACAAGACTTATCTCAAGAATGTATACACAGATGGTGCGGAAAGAGCGGCATATATTGCACACAAGACTCTCAGAAAGGTATACAAGAAGGTCGGCTTTGTCGAAAGATAAGCCACGGGGAATACGATTTCCCGATACGCAATTTTCCTTATTATCAGGAGTAAAAAACAAAAACCTATGTTTTCTAATTTATCAATGCCCCTAAGGACATTATTTATTATCCTTACGGCATTTCTCATTGCCTTTGCGTCAACGCCTATCGTTAAGACCTTTGCCGTACGTCTCGGTGCCATTGATGTACCCGACGGAAAAAGGCGTGTCCACGACCATCCCATACCGAGAATGGGCGGAATGGCAATTTACCTTGGCTTTCTCGTTGCCATTGTCATGTTCACCGATATTACAAAGCAGGTTCAGGGACTTATAATAGGCTCTGTTATT
>JAKSPP010000108.1 GCA_024404735.1 Oscillospiraceae bacterium
GATGGGGAAGCTTTGAAGTATTGCCGACAACGGTGTTTCCTCCGATATCCTTGCCTATTGCAAAGGTAAGGCGGCTCTTGGCCTCACGGAAGGTTCCGGAGTCAACAAGGCTTCTGAGGTAAACGGTGGATACACTGCTGTTGGGTACCTCAACGCCGACGGTTGCGGCCTTGCCGGGAATGGGGGCGATTCTGACGCCGGAAACGCCCAGGGCAAGGGCAATGTCATCGGAAAGTCCCGTTATTCTGGAGAGCTTTACGCCTGCCTCAAGCTGAAGGTCGTAGCGTGTAACGGTGGGACCCGAGATGGTGTCCACAACCTTTGCGTTGACGCCGAAGCTGTGAAGTGTGGAGGAGAGGCTTTCTGCATAGAATCTCAGCTGGGATGCAGACTCTCCCGAGGAGACCTTGCCCTCTGCAAGAAGCTCAATTGGGGGATAGACATAGGCCTCGGGAGCGGAGGCTACGGCCTTTTCGGCCTCTATGCCGATAAGCTCCGTTTCCTTCTGAAGCTCCTTTGCCCCGAGCTTTGCATTATGGGGCTCATCCTCGCCGAGAGGACTGAGAACAGGTGTCTTTTCGGGGGCGGGGGTGTTATCCTCCTGCCCTGCATATCTGGGTCTGTCCGAGGGGAAGAGCTCGTCTTTTGCGGGCTTTTCCGTAAGCTCCGGAGATACGCCCGCAATTTTTGCCGCATCCTCAATGGACAGGGGCGTTGCAACATTCGGGGATTTGAAGGTAATGGCGGGGGCGGCGGGGATATGGGGAAGGGTGTCTGCCGCTGCGGGTCTTGCCGCTGCGGGACGGGATACGGGAAAAGTGTATGTGGGAACAGGGTCTTCGGTGAGCTCCGGCTCATCATCGAATATGGGAATATCCATGTGCTCCTCTTCGGGGGCGGTCTGCGCCGCAGGCTCCCCGGTATGGGGAGGAAGAACGGACGCAGGTGTTTTTACATTGGGGGTGTTGTTGAAAAATCCGGCCTTTTTCTTTGGCTCACGGGCTGTTTCGTCACCGTCCAGGGGAACATCGATTACAGGGCCGTCGTCAACGGTTTTGAGCTTTCTCGGGGGCTTAACCGGGGCGTGGGGAAGAATGGTTCTGGTTTCGGGATTGGGAACGGCAACGTACTCCGGCTCCCTCCCTGTCGGGGCGGAAGCAGCAGCGGTTTTTGCGGGTGCGGTTTTCTTCTCGGTTTGCTCTGGCTCGGGTTCGGGGATATACTGAGGTCTTTCTCTTGTTCTGACGTTTTCGGCAATTTTAGAGGGGGAGATTTTGAATACGACTGCAATTGCTATTATGAGAAGAACAATAAGAACGAGAACGGCACCGACGCTGCTTATGAGTGCGGAAAGGCCGGAGCCTATAAGACCGCAGAGAACACCGCCGGAGGATAAGCTTATTCCGGAGGCGTAGAGGCTCCCTAAGGAGCTTCCGAGGCTTCCGAAATCCAGTGTGCCGCCGCTTATAATGTGTGTAAGAGCGCCGACGCAGAAGGGAATGGCTATTGTCAGGTATGTGCGCAGACGAACAGGCCTTGCCTTGTGGAACATGAGAATGGCAAAGCATACGAACATTGCGGGGGGGAAGACATAGTAGCCGTAGCCCATAAGGCCCTTAAGAGGCGTACAGAATATCTTGTGGAAGATGCTGTCTGCGCCGAAGTATCCAAGAAGGGACAGAAGTCCGATGAGGAAAAAGGCAATTGCCCAGACCTCTCTTCTGATGGGCTGCTTTGTCTCCTTCGGTGCCTCGTGCTGTCCGCCGGAGGACTTTCCGGAAGACTGTGAGGCGGCGCTTCTGCTTCCGGAGGACGAGGAGGAGCGTGTGCCGCTTCCCGAAGAAGCCCCTTTTCCCGCGGAGGACTTGCTTCCCCCGGTAGTCTTCTTGCTTCCGGAGGAGGAAGAGGACTTTCCGGAGCTTGTTTTTTTCTTGTTATCCGATGCTGTGGCCATATTTATTACCTCCCTAAAATGGGTGAAAGAAGCAGTGTGAGAACGCCGACTCCGGCGCAGTAATAGGCAAAGTATATGAATTTGCCCTTTGCATTGAGTCTGCGCACAAGGTTGACGGCAAAGAAGCCGACAACTGCGGCAACTATCATTCCTACGAAGTATGCGGGAAGACTTTTTGCATCAACGCCGTTTGCGATTGCCTTGAAGAGGCTGAGAATATTTGCGCCCAGTATTGCGGGAATGGAAATGAGGAAGGAAAACTTGACTGCGTAGGAGCTGTCAAGCCCCGCTGCCTTTCCTGCGGCTATGGTTGTTCCGGAGCGGGAAAGACCCGGAATGGTTGCAACGGCCTGGCATAAGCCGACGATGAGTGCGGAGCGGACGGGCATATTCCGCGCCGTGTATTTTCCTCCCTGTATCTGCTCACCCACATAAAGAAGTGCTGAGGTGAGAATAAGGGCCAGACCGATGAAGTAGGTGTTGTAATAGAGCTTATCGAGAGAGTCGTTGAAGATTACGGCAATAAAAAGGGGCAGGGTTGCAAAGAACATCATGATAAGCTCTCTTGCGCCCACAAGAAGCTTTTTTCCGCCCGGCTGGGGATGGCCGAGGCTTTTTGCGAAATACGTGCAGTCGTATATTATGCCCTTTATGTCCTTCCTGTAGGCAAGGCATACCGAAACAAGGGTTGCCAGATGCAGAAGTACATCAAAGAAGAGAAGCTCGCCGCTTTCGGCGGTCTGCATTCCGAAAAAATTCTGGAAAATAGATAGATGGCCGGAGCTTGAAATGGGCAGGAATTCCGCAATGCCCTGAACCAGCCCGAGAAAAATAGCGGAAAGAACCGACATGACTGCCTCCTTTTATGTGTAAAATAACAAATAATCCGTGTATTTCCGTGCAGAACATAATACCGCACATTTAGCACTATATTATATTTATAATTTGCATCATTTTAACAGCTTTTCTCCCGGGGCCCGGACTTAATGTCTTCCGTGGGTGGAAAAGCCCGAAAAAATAAAAAGAATATGGATTATTGGGGATGACTGTGCTATAATGCACAAAAAAGAGTATTCCCCGAATAAACGTTTTGTAAAACAAGCCTTGAAGGAAATTATTATTATCTTTGCATAAGGAGATTTTGAGCAATGATTAACATTCCCGAAGTAAAGCCCGGCATTATTGCCGTATCCCGTGACTGCTTCCCTCTGGAGCTGTCCGAAAAAAGAAGGGCAAATATTGCAAAGGCCTACGGTGACGGCCTTTATGTCTGCCCCATTACCGTTGAAAACGAAAACGACGCACAGAGAGCCATTGCCGATGTAAGGGCAAACGGCGTTAATGCCCTTGTTGTTTTCCTCGGAAATTTCGGACCCGAGACCCCGGAAACTCTCCTTGTAAAAAAATTCCACGGCCCCTCCATGGTAATTGCCGCCGCCGAGGGTGACGGTGACCTCATAAACGGCCGCGGTGATGCTTACTGCGGTATGCTCAACTGCTCCTACAACCTCGCCATGAGAAAGCTCAGGGCCTATATTCCCGAGTACCCCGTTGGCACTGCGGAGCAGTGTGCGAAAATGATTCGTGATTTTATTCCCGTTGCAAGGGGAATTATCGGTCTTCGCAGCCTTAAAATCATCAGCTTCGGCCCCCGCCCTCAGGACTTCTTTGCCTGCAATGCTCCCATTAAGGGACTCTATGAGCTGGGCGTTGAAATCGAGGAGAACAGTGAGCTTGACCTTCTCGTCTCCTACAGGGCTCACAGAGGCGATGAGAGAATTGCCGAGATTATCGATGATATGAAAAACGAGATGGGCGATAGAGTCTATCCCGAGATGCTCGAGAGAATGGCACGCCTTGAGCTCACCCTTCTGGACTGGGCGCAGGAGCATAAGGGCGACAGAAGCTACGTTGCCTTTGCCGACAAGTGCTGGCCCGCCTTCCCCTCCGAATTCGGCTTTGAGCCCTGCTATGTAAACTCCCGTCTGGCTGCAAGGGGCATTCCCGTATCCTGTGAGGTCGATATTTACGGCGCTCTGTCCGAATATCTGGGTGCTCTCGTTACAGAGGACGCCGTAACCCTTCTTGACATAAACAACTCCGTTCCTCAGTATATCTACGATGAGGATATAAGAGGGCGCTTTGACTATAAGCTTACAGACACCTTTATGGGCTTTCACTGCGGAAATACCCCCTCCTGCAAGATGTGCTCCGACTGCGCTGTTAAATATCAGCTCATTCAGCACAGACTTCTTGAGCCTGCCGGAAGCGAGCCCGACTTTACAAGAGGCACTCTTGAGGGCGACATTGCCCCCTCCGATATTACCTTCTTCCGTCTTCAGTGCGATTCCGAGGGCGTTCTCCGCTCTTACATAGCACAGGGTGAGGTCCTTCCCGTAAAGACCCGCTCCTTCGGAGGAATCGGCGTATTTGCCATCCCCGAAATGGGACGCTTCTACCGCCACGTCCTCATTGAGAAGCATTTCCCCCATCACGGTGCGGTTGCCTTCTCTCACTGCGGCAGGGAAATTTTCGAGGTTCTTAAGTACTTCGGCATTGAGGATATCT
>JAKSPP010000109.1 GCA_024404735.1 Oscillospiraceae bacterium
AATCAGATAAGCCTTTTTGACGGCTTTTTCGGATAATTGGACTTCAGGCTTGCCGTTAACTTAAGAAAAAACTTGAATTTTTGAAGGTTATATGGTAATATTGCTTAATAGGCAGTGAAAATGCCCGAACATTATGAACTATTTTAGAAAGGGTTGGTGCAAATGAGCTTCATTCCTCAGATAACATGTAAGCGTTGCGGAAAGAAATATCCCGGCATCCGAAAGACCTGTCCCGACTGCGGGGCTTCACGAGTAGTTCCCACTGCATCCGCTGCCGGTGTCTCTCCGAGACCGGACGGCCGTCCCGCCCCGAATCCGAACACAAGAGCAAATTCTTCTCTTAAATGGCAGTTTATTTTCGGATGCATAATTCTTGCCGCTATTATGCTCGCCGTAATTTTCATTATTGTAATTTCCCTTGGCAAAACCGAGGAGACCGCAGATCCCCAGAAGCCCCAGGACGAAATCACAGAAACAACACCCACACCTACGCCCACACCCACGCCTACTCCCACCGCGACACCGGAGCCTACTCCCTCCGTAACCTCCATCAGCATTACCTTCTTCGGTTCCGCCCTCGGTGAGGAGATTACTCTCCGTCAGTCCGATGGTGACCTTGACCTTGATGCCGCCGTATATCCCGTAGATACCGTTGCAACGGTAACCTGGCGCTCCACAAATGAGGATGTATGCACTGTTTCTCAGGATGGTGTAATATCCTATAAGGGCCCGGGACTTTGCAGCATTATTGCCGAGTGCGGTGCGGTATCCAAGGAACTCAAGGTAAGATGTCCCTGAGACTCATTAAGAAATAAACTGCGCTCTTAAAGCGGATTGCTTCCGCTTCAAGGCACTCAAACCGGCCCGTCGGGATTTTTCCCGGGGCCGGTTTTTTGGGGAAAATGTGCAATAAAAAAGCACAAAAAACAACAGCAAATTTTTACATATTATTTTAAAATAATCATATACAAATAAATCTTTTTGCTGTAAAATATGTGGTTAAGAAATGGATTTATCCGCAATGATTAATTATTGAAAATAACAGGGAAGGGAATATTTTTATGCCTAAGAGAACTGATATCGATAAAGTACTGATAATCGGCTCCGGCCCGATTATCATTGGTCAGGCCTGTGAGTTTGACTATTCCGGAACCCAGGCCTGCAAGGCTCTGCGCAACCTGGGCTACAAGATTATTCTTGTAAACTCCAACCCCGCTACCATTATGACTGATCCCGAAATTGCCGACGTAACCTACATTGAGCCTCTTAATGTTGCACGTCTTGAGCAGATCATTGCCAAGGAGCGCCCCGATGCACTTCTGCCCAACCTGGGCGGTCAGTCCGGCCTTAACCTCTGCTCCGAGCTTGCAAGCGCAGGTATTCTTGACAAGTACAATGTTAAGGTTATCGGTGTTCAGGTTGATGCCATCGAGCGCGGCGAGGACCGTGTTGCCTTTAAGGAGACAATGAATTCTCTGGGCATCGAGATGGCAAAGAGCCGGGTATCCTACAGTGTTGAAGAAGCTCTTGCCATTGCAGACGAGCTCGGCTATCCCGTTGTTCTTCGTCCTGCCTACACAATGGGCGGAGCCGGCGGCGGTCTTGTATACAATCGTGAAGAGCTCAAGACAGTCTGCGCCCGTGGTCTTCAGGCATCCCTTGTCGGACAGGTTCTTGTTGAGGAGTCTGTTCTCGGCTGGGAGGAGCTCGAGCTTGAGGTTGTCCGTGACTGCGAAGGCAATATGATTACCGTCTGCTTCATTGAGAACATTGACCCCATGGGTGTTCATACCGGTGACTCCTTCTGTGCCGCTCCTATGCTCACAATCTCCGAGGAGACTCAGAAGCGCCTTCAGGAGCAGGCATACAAAATTGTCGACTCCGTTCAGGTTATCGGCGGAACAAACGTTCAGTTTGCTCATGACCCCGTAACCGACCGTATCTGCGTAATTGAAATTAACCCCCGTACCTCCCGTTCCTCCGCACTTGCCTCCAAGGCAACCGGCTTCCCCATTGCTCTTGTTTCCGCAATGCTCGCAACCGGTCTTACCCTCAAGGACATCCCCTGCGGAAAGTACGGTACTCTCGATAAGTATGTTCCCGACGGAGATTATGTTGTTATCAAGTTCGCCCGCTGGGCATTTGAAAAGTTCAAGGGTATAACCGATGCTCTCGGAACACAGATGCGCGCTGTCGGCGAGGTTATGTCCATTGGTAAGACCTACAAGGAGGCCTTTCAGAAGGCTATCCGTTCTCTTGAGACCGGACGTTACGGTCTCGGCCATGCCAAGAATTTCGATACTCTCTCCAAGGAAGAGCTTCTCAAGAAGCTTATCACTCCCTCCTCCGAGCGTCACTTCGTAATGTATGAGGCTCTCAGAAAGGGCGCAAGCGTTGAGGAGATTTTCCAGCTTACTCACGTAAAGCGTTACTTCATTGAGCAGATGAAGGAACTCGTTGAGGAAGAAGAGGCTCTGATAGCAAACAAGGGTTCACTTCCCTCAGACGCCGCTCTTAAGAGTGCAAAGTGCAACGGTTTCTCCGATAAGTATCTGAGCCAGATTCTCGGAATTACCGAGGAGTCCATCCGCAATCGTCGTATCGAGCTCGGAATCGAAGAGGCCTGGGAGGGTGTTCACGTATCCGGTACCCAGAACAGTGCATATTACTTCTCCACATATAACGCAGAGGATAAGAATCCCACAAGCAACAACAGAAAGATTATGATTCTCGGCGGCGGCCCCAACCGTATCGGTCAGGGCATTGAGTTTGACTACTGCTGTGTCCACGCCTCTATGGCTCTTAAGAAGCTCGGCTTTGAGACCATCATAGTAAACTGCAACCCCGAGACAGTTTCCACTGACTACGATACATCCGATAAGCTCTACTTCGAGCCCCTCACTCTTGAGGACGTTCTCAGCATCTACAATAAGGAAAAGCCTCTCGGAGTTATTGCTCAGTTCGGCGGTCAGACTCCCCTTAACCTTGCCGCAGACCTTGAGAAGAACGGCGTAAAGATTCTCGGAACAGCTCCTGCCGTTATCGATATGGCAGAGGACCGTGATCTCTTCCGTGCAATGATGGATAAGCTCGGAATTCCCATGCCCGAGTCCGGAATGGCAGTCACTGTTGACGAGGCCCTTGAGATTGCACACAGAATCGGCTATCCCACCATGGTACGCCCCTCCTATGTTCTCGGCGGACGCGGTATGGAGGTAGTTTACGATGATGACGGAATGAGAGAATACATGGCTGCAGCCGTCGGCGTAACTCCCGACCGCCCCATCCTTATCGACCGCTTCCTTAACCACGCTCTTGAGTGTGAGGCAGATGCCGTCTCTGACGGAACAAACGTATTCGTACCCGCTGTTATGGAGCATATCGAGCTTGCAGGTGTCCACTCCGGTGACTCTGCCTGCATCCTTCCCTCTGTTCACATCAGCGAGGAGAATGTTGCAACCATCAAGGAATATACCCGTAAGATTGCTGCTGAAATGCATGTCTGCGGTCTTATGAATATGCAGTATGCAATTGAGAACGGCAAGGTATTCGTTCTCGAGGCAAACCCCCGTGCATCCAGAACCGTTCCCCTCGTATCCAAGGTCTGCAATATCCGCATGGTTCCCCTCGCAACGGATATTATCACAGGTGAGCTTACCGGCAGACCCTCTCCCGTTCCCGAGCTCAAGGAGCAGAACATCGTTTACTACGGTGTAAAGGAAGCCGTCTTCCCCTTCAATATGTTCCAGGAGGTCGACCCCATTCTCGGACCCGAGATGCGCTCCACCGGTGAGGTTCTCGGTCTGTCCCGCTCCTTCGGTGAAGCCTTCATCAAGGCTCAGGAGGCAACCCAGTCCAAGCTCCCCTCCGAGGGCACAGTTCTTCTCTCCGTTAACGACAAGGACAAGCCCGAGGTTGCAGAGGTTGCAAGACTCTTCTCCGAGTCTGGCTTCAAGCTCCTTGCAACAGGCAGAACCTACGATACCATTGCCGCTGCGGGAATTCCCGTTGAGAAGATAAAGAAGCTCTATGAGGGCCGCCCCAATATCATTGATGCCAGCACCAACGGAAATCTTGATATGATTATCAATACTCCCGCAGGCAAGGAAAGCGCAAATGATGACAGCTACCTCAGAAAGGCCGCCATTAAGCACAAGGTTCCCTATATGACAACAATGGCCGCTGCATATGCCGCAGCAGACGGAATTCATTATGTCAAGGACCACGCTGAGAAGCACGGCATCGGAGAGGTAAGGTCTCTTCAGGAGGTCCACGCAGCAATTTCCGATAAATAATTGCCGCATATAAGGTTTATTATTCCCCGCAGAGTATTACTGCGGGGAATTTTGGCTCTATGTCAATAGTTGGGGTAGAGCACAAGAAGATAGAAACCTAACAAT
>JAKSPP010000011.1 GCA_024404735.1 Oscillospiraceae bacterium
CCGACGCTCCCGCCGGCAATCAGGCTCAGACCTCCACCCAGACTCAGACCCAGACCGCTACCGCTGAGGACCTTGCAAATCAGTCCGGTACTCAGACTCAGGAGCAGGGCGAGAAGGTTGAAGTATCTACCCATGATACCATCCGTATCGCTGCTTCCGGTGACTGTGGTACTCTCGATCCCTTCGGCATTTCCGGCGCCGGCTACCTGATGGCTATGTTCTGCTATGCAGAGCCCCTTTGGGTATATGAAGGCACCGGCGAAGTTACCTTCCTTCTCGCTGAGTCCCTTGAGCAGGTAACAGAAACCGAATACCTCGTACATCTCCGCAAGGGTGTTAAGTTCTCCAACGGCAGTGATTTTAACGCAGATGACGTTATCTTCACCTGGGACTACATCATGAACAACACCGCTCGTTTCTACTCTTTCATGAACTTTGACTGGGAAAATACCTTCAAGGTTGATGATTACACCGTCCAGATTGGCCTTCTCCAGGCTGATATCACCGCATTCCCCGTTCTCTCCGATATCTGCATGGTTGACGCTGAGACTTATGATCCCCAGGAGTCCATTAAGAATCCTGTAGGTACCGGTCCTTACGTTGTAACCGATTATGTTGTTAACAGCTCTCTCACCTTCAAGGCACGTGACGATTACTGGGGCGGCAAGCCTGCTATTGAGAACGTTATCTTCAAGAACATCTCCGAGGCTTCTCAGAACATCAATGCTCTCGAGGCAAATGAGGTTGACTTCCTCACAGGTATCCCCACTGCTGACGTTGATTACGTTAAGTCCATGTCCGATATCAATGTTATGGCTAAGCTCGGCAGCACCAACGTATGTCTCACCATCAACGGTTGCGAGGCTTCTCCCCTTGCTTCCAAGGAAGCTCGTTATGCTATAGCTTACGCCTGCAACAGAGTTGGAATGACCAACATTGCTTACGGCAACGCTGCAACTCCCGCTGTTGCTCCTTTCTCCATCGGTAACTCCGACTATAACTCTGACCTTGAGAACATGCATGACACCTACTCTCACGGCTATGACCTCGAGCTTGCCAAGAAGTATGCTGAGGAGTCCGGCCTTGTTGGCAAGGAAGTCCGCATTGTTTCCAATGGTAACGATGTATTCGTAACCATCGGTCAGATTCTTGAGCAGGACCTCAAGGCTATCGGTGTTGATGCAAAGCTTGTCAACTACGACCAGGCAACTGTAAGACAGCTCACCTCTGCTGAGGCTGACTGGGAAATCTATGTCTGCAATATGGCCGGTAACTCCAACCTCGGTGTTGATATGATCTTTGCTCAGGCTATTAAGTTCAATCGTACCCACTTTGACTGGAAGGCCGACCTCTACAAGGATCTCGGCGACCAGGGCAGAAAGATTCTTGCTACCATGGATAACGAAGAGTACAACAAGCTCGCTAAGGACTTCATCGCTCAGTATGAAGAAGAATGCTATGTTTACGGTATCTGCGATCCTCTTGGATACACTGCTGCCAGAACCTATATCGGCGGTATCCGTGTAGAGGGCAATGCTATCGCAAGAGTTGGTGAGTGGTACTTCACCGAGTGATAATGCTCTGCATTATTCAAAAAGCAAAATAAGCCTTATACAGCCCGGCTTTGTCCGGGCTGTATTTGCAAATATAGATTTAGGGGTGATTTGTATTATGGGTTTATATGACTGGTGTTTTTATAAGTTTGAAAAAGAAACTCCTGCCAGAAATGACGGTATGCTGCCTGCGGTAGCCCAGTATTTCAGAGGCGAGAGAAGTATCCCCGGTGCAGGAATATATCTTCCTTACAGGTCATATCAGAAGCCGGGAGTAATTGATTCCGAGCCTCATTTCCACAGAGACGAGGAGTATCTTGCTTTTGTCGGCCATGATATGCGTGATGCCTTTGAGAGCTTTGATTCCGAAATTGAAATGTGGATGGGTGAGGACAGAGACGCTATGGAAAAAATCGTCATTACCTCTCCGACAATGATAAGAGTGCCTAAGTTCTACTGGCACGGGCCTATTATTATCAAAAAGCTCGGTAAACCTCTCTTTTTCCAGCCTATTCTTTACAGTAAGAAATACTATGCAATAAAGTATCGTGAAGCCGACGACGGGCATGTTTATTACAAAATGCTTCTTGAAGGACTTTCACCCTGTGAGCTTGACAATAAGAAGGTTTGTGATTTCTGCGGAAAATGCAAAGCCGGAACGGAGGCAGAATAATGGGAAAAATTGACCATCTCGTACATACCTTTGAAAAACAGTATAATTTCTGGGGCGATTTTATGCCTCCCTATCAGGCATACTTCAGAGGTCACGACTGTATGAAGGAGTCCGATATCTACACCTGTTATCGAGCCTATCTTAAAGAAACCTTTATTGATAGATTCCCCAATTTCCATCCCGAGGATGAGTATCTTTGCTTTACAGGCCATGATCTTAACGATCCCTTCGGTTCATTTGATGCTGAAATCGAGTTCTGGATCGGTGATAAGCTGTGTAATCTTGAAAAGCATATAATTACAGAGCCTACGATGATTCGTATTCCCGCTTTCACATGGCATTGCCCGCTTCAGTACATAAGAGTTGGAAAGCCCGTATACCTTCAGGTTCTCGGAACAAGAGGAAAATTCGGCTTCGGTATGCTGCAGCAGAACCCCGACGGAACTCACGAAATCGTTTATGCCGGAAGTGCCGGAAACCTTCCGTGTAAGCTGGAAAAGGGCAAGCAGTGCACATTCTGCGGAAAATGCCGTAAGAATGATGCAAACAAGAAAGAGCTTCATCAGACTGCAACTGAGGCGGCTTTGTACTATAAGAACCTCGGGCTTGATATCTGATAATATAAAAATCATATAAGGTCTTAAAAAATTCTTGTATTTTAAGATTTAAAGTAGTATAATTCCAACATTAGACAAATGTGTCGGTGTGTTGGAATGGTAGACGAGGCGGACTCAAAATCCGTTGCCGGCGACGGCGTGTGGGTTCGAGTCCCACCACCGGCACCATAAACCCCAAAAAAGCCTGCTATGCAGGCTTTTTGGGGTATATTTCTTTATTAAGGACATTTCTAAAATGAAGCTGTTAATAATCAATCCCGGTTCCACCTCAACCAAAATCAGTGTATTTGAAGACGAAAATCTTATTTTTGAAGAGAGCGTATTTCATGATGCTCCCGTTCTTCTTGCCTTCGGTCACGTCAATAATCAGACGGCTTTCCGTAAGCAGGTAATAATCGATCTTCTTGCAAAGTATAATCTTAAGCCTTCTGATATAGATGTTTATGTAGGCAGGGGAGGAAGCGCATACTCACAGCCTGCCGGTGTAACCGAAATTGATGATTTGCTGTATAAGGATACCGTTGATGCTGTTGGCGGAAGTGAGCATCCTGCAAAACTCGGTGTTATGCTTGCCTATGAACTCTGCACGGAGTATGGCGGAAAGATGTTTACTCTCAATCCCACCAATGTTGATGAGTTCTGGGATTTATCAAGGCTTACCGGTGTTTCGGGTATTTACAGAAACGCACAGTCCCATGTATTGAACCAGAAGGCAATTGCAGAGGCTCATGCAGAAAAGCTTGGAAAAAAGTACTCCGAGTGCAATTTTGTTGTTGCTCATATAGATGGTGGAATAACCGTTTCCGCTCACAGATACGGAAAGTGTGTTGATGGTAATGTAGGTGCAGGCGGAGACGGCGCATTTACTCCTACACGAATAGGTTCCGTTCCGGTTCTTGCACTGCTTGATTATATCGAGAAAAACGGACTTGAGGCTGTCCGTACCATGTGTTCACGTGCAGGTGGCTTTGTTTCCTTCTTCGGCACTTCGGATGCAAATGTCATTCATAAGATGGTAGATGACGGTGATGAGAAGGCAAAGCTTGTCTGGGATACGATGATATACCAGATTTGCAAGCAAATCGGAGCTATGGCAGTTGTCCTTGAAGGAAAGGTTGATGGCATTCTCCTTACAGGCGGTTTTATGCGTTTCAATGACATTATTGAGGGCATTAAAACTCGTTGCGGATGGATTGCACCTATTTCCATCTATCCCGGTGAGATGGAGCAGGAAGCTCTCTGCTACGGAGCACTTAAGGCTATTCGCGGTGAGGAGAAGGCTCTCAAATATACCGGCAAGCCTGTTTTCAGCGGATTTGATTTCTGATTTAATAATAGCTATTATAAGCACCCACGTTCATTTGTTATGCGCGTGGGTGCTTTTTTACACAAAATTTTACGAACAGGTTCTAATCTTGGCTATTTTGCACAAATTTTTTGTTGTAATATAGCACAATAAACAAAGGAATACATTAAATTCTATTTAGAAGTTGTTACAAAAATAACAGTGTTGCAACTGTTTTAACAACTTTGTTATTGATTTAATCAAATAATATACTTATACTTATAATAACAAAATTATTATGTGCACATAATATTATTGTGCTGTAAAGCTATTATGGTGATGAAAACGGCATAATATGTGGAAAGGAGTGCATTATGGAATTGCAGATTCAGGATCTTGTTGCATCTCTCCGTAAGGACGGAATAGAGGCGGCAAACCGTGAGGCGGAGGCAATTATTTCCGAGGCAAAGAAGAAGGCCGATGAGATAATCACCGCTGCCAGAGCAGAGGCAGACTCAGAAAAGGAAAAGGCAGAGAAGGACATAGCCATATTAAAGGAAAATGCAAAAATCGGCGCCGATCAGGCTCAGAGGGATGCAGTCCTTTCCTTCAAAGCCGCAGTACAGCGTGAATTTGAAAAAATATTATCCGCAAAGGTAAAGGAAAACCTTTCCGGCAAGGCGATGGCATCCCTTATAAAGGCTGCGGTATCCGATGAGGATATGGGTAAATTTACGGTTGAGGTTTCCGAGGCATCCGAAGAAATTATGTCCGAGCTTGCCGCGGAAATCAAGAATGGCCTTTGCATCCGTCCCACAAAGGGCGTTAAGGCCGGCTTCCGCCTTGCATCCAGGGACGGCTCCGGTTATTTTGACTGCAGCGATGAGGAAGTAATGCAGATGCTTGCACCGTACTTCAGAAAAATAGATTTTTAAGGATTAAAGCTATGATATCCTATTATTATTTGGTCTCAAGCCTTCCGGATATCAGGGCCGATGCCGAGGTTCCCATTACCTATGATGAATTCCTTGAGCTATGCTCGGGAAATGTCAGTGCAAAGGAATACGAGCTTCTTAAGACACTGGACTTTTCAAAATCCAAAGAGCCCGTAGTGAGAAAATGGGGGCAGTTTTATGATGAACTGCAGAAGGAACTGAATAACCAGAGAAGGGCATTGCTCGGAATGACAAACCTTGAAGAATATGACAGGGATGAGGATATGGCCCAGTTTGTGTTCTCGGCATTATCGGCAAAGAATCCTCTTGAGGCAGAGGAGTTTATTCTGGAGAGACAGTTTGAAAACCTTGATTCATTTGCGGCAAATCATTATTTTGACGGCGCCTATCTTGTTGCATATGCAATAAAGCTGCAGCTTCTTACCCGCAGAAAAAGCTTCGGTAAGGAAAAGGGCAGGGAAGAATTCGGACGGATTATGAATATAATATCCGAGAGAGTATACGGTATATAGTGAGTATATAGGAGACAGACGATGGAAAATGTAATGGGACGGGTAACCGGAATAAACGGCAACCTTGCAAAGGTTGCGTTTGACGGTGCTGTTCATAAAAACGAGGTTGGATATATCCTCGTTGATTCAAAGCGCCTTAAGGGCGAGGTAATCCGAATCAATAACGGAATTGCCAGTATGCAGATATATGAGATGTCAAACGGCATCAAGGTCGGAGACCCGGTTGAGTTCACCGGTGAGCTTATGAGCGTTGAGCTTGGCCCCGGACTTCTGACTCAGGTCTTTGACGGACTTCAGAACCCCCTGCCCAACTTAGCCGAGCAGTGCGGATTCTTCCTTGAAAGAGGCGTATACCTCGATCCTATTCCCGACAGGAACTGGGATTTTACTCCTTCGGTTGAGGCAGGAGACCCGGTTGAAGCAGGCTCATCCGTTGGCTATGTTCCCGAGGGAATTTTCAGACACGAAATCTTTGTTCCCTTTACCCTTAAGGGTGAGTGGACGGTTAAATCCATTAAGGCTGCAGGTTCATACCATGTCCGTGAGACAATCTGCGTTATTGAAAACGCAAGAGGCGATGAAAAAGAGCTCTCTATGGTTATAACCCAGCCTATCAAGCAGCCTATTAAGTGCTATGCCGAAAGGCTTATGCCCGATGAGCCCCTCATTACTCAGCTGCGATGCATAGACTCCTTCCTTCCCGTTGCAAAGGGCGGAACCTTCTGTGTTCCCGGCCCCTTCGGAGCGGGTAAAACCGTTCTTCAGCATATGGAGGCAAAGAACTCCGAGGCTGATGTAGTTATTATTGCAGCCTGCGGTGAGCGCGCAGGTGAAGTTGTTGAAGTCCTTAAGGAATTTCCCGAGCTTGATGACCCCAAGACCGGGCGCAGCCTTATGGAAAGAACAATAATTATCTGTAATACCTCCTCAATGCCTGTTGCCGCACGTGAGGCTTCCTGCTATACGGCTGTAACTCTGGCTGAGTATTACAGACAGATGGGACTCCACGTTCTCCTTCTTGCCGATTCCACATCCCGCTGGGCTCAGGCAATGAGAGAAATGTCCGGCCGTCTTGAGGAAATTCCCGGTGAGGAAGCTTTCCCGGCTTACCTTGAGTCCACGATAGCCTCCTTCTATGAGAGAGCCGGTAAGGTTCGCCTCAATAACGGCAAAATCGCTTCCGTAACAATAGGCGGTACGGTATCTCCCGCAGGCGGTAACTTTGAGGAGCCCGTTACTCAGGCAACACTGAAGGTTGTAGGTGCCTTCCACGGACTTTCCAGAGAGCGTTCCGATGCAAGAAAGTACCCCTCCATCCACCCGATGGATTCCTGGTCAAAGTACACCGGCGTTGTAGATATGGAGCTTGTTGAAAAGGCAAGGGCCGTACTCCGCAGAGGCAATGAGGTTAACCAGATGATGAAGGTTGTCGGTGAAGAGGGAACGAGCGATGAGGACTACATAACCTACCAGAAGGGCGAGCTTCTGGATGCAGTTTATCTGCAGCAGAACTCCTTTGATCCCGTTGATGCGGCATGCTCACCCGAGAGACAGAAGCTTGAGTTTGCCTGCCTTTACGAGGCACTTATGGCAAGCTATTCCTTCAGGGATAAGAAGGAAATCCGCGCCTTCTTTAACAGTCTTCGTCAGGAATTCCTTGACTGGCACGGAGACCTGTTCGGAACGCCCGAGTATGAGGCAAGACAGAACAAAATAAAAGAGCTTTATATGTCCGGAATTAAGGAGGCATAAAAGTGCAGAAAGTATATACAAAAATAGAATCCATAGTCGGTAACGTAGTAACAGTCAGGGCAGAGGATGTTCGTCTGGGAGACCTTGCACTTGTGGGCGATTCCTACGCAACCGTAATAAAACTGGATAATGATATAGTATCGCTTCAGGTATTCGCCGGAGCCCAGGGCGTAGGCACCCGTGATACCATTCGCTTCCTCGGAAGACCGATGATGGTATCCTTCTCCGAAAATCTGCTGGGCAGAATATTCGACGGTACAGGCGTCCCCAGAGACGGAAGACCCGCACTAACCGAAAATATGATAGAAATAGGCGGTCCCTCCTTCAATCCTTCAAAGAGAATCATGCCCAAAAACATGATAAGAACCGGAATTCCGATGATAGATGTCTTCAATACTCTCGTAGAGAGCCAGAAACTGCCTATATTCTCAATTTCCGGCGAGCCCTATAATGCACTTCTTTCAAGAATTGCACTTCAGGCAGAGGTTGATGTAATTATCCTGGGAGGAATGGGCCTTAAATACGACGATTACCTTACCTTCAGAGATACTCTTGAAAAGGGCGGAGCAATGAGCCATACCGTAATGTTTGTACATACGGCCTCTGACCCCATAGTTGAGTGTACTCTTGTTCCGGATATGTCCCTTGCGGTTGCCGAGCAGTTTGCTCTTCAGGGCAAGAAGGTTCTTGTTCTGCTGACAGATATGACAAACTACGCCGATGCCCTTAAGGAAATGGCAATCACTATGGAGCAGGTTCCCTCAAACAGAGGATATCCCGGAGATCTTTACTCCAATCTTGCCGCCCGTTATGAGAAGGCCGTTGACATTGAGGGTGCCGGCTCAATAACGGTACTTGGTGTAACCACCATGCCCGGTGATGACGTAACACACCCTGTCCCGGATAATACAGGCTATATAACAGAGGGCCAGTACTATCTCAAGGACGGACATATTGAGCCCTTTGGTTCTCTTTCCCGACTGAAGCAGAACGTTAACGGAAAGACAAGAAATGACCACAGAGCTCTGATGGACGGTATGATCAGACTTTATTCCCAGTATAAGGAAGCACTTGAGAAAAAATCCATGGGCTTTTTGATGTCGGACTGGGATATGAAGCTGCTTAAGTATGGTGAGCTTTTCGAGTCCGGACTTATGGATCTGTCTGTAAATATTCCCCTTGAGGACGCTCTTGACCTTGGATGGAAGATACTTGCAGATTGCTTTGAGCCCAATGAGACAGGCCTTAAAACAGACCTTCTCAAAGAGAGATGGCCCGATAAGACTGCCGTAATGTAAAAAGGAGCAGTCTATGGCCGTCAGACTAACAAAGAATGAACAGAAGATTCAGAAGGACAGGCTGAAGCAGTATGAGCGATACCTTCCGACTCTTCAGTTAAAGAAGCAGCAGCTTCAGTCGGTAATAATGAGAGTGAGAGCCGAGCTGGAGCAGACCGAGGCCGAAAGACTGAAAACAATAGGCGATCTTGATGAATGGATAGATGTATTTGCGGAAAATGCACTGTTCGAAGAAGAGCTGAAGCTTGAAAATCTTATATATCCGGAGAAGGTAGTAACGGAAACACTGAATATAGCGGGAGTAACAATTCCCGCCTTCAGGGAGCTGACCTTTAAGAAACTGGATTATAAGCCGGAAAATTATCCTCTGTGGGTGGATACGGCAGTATTCAAGCTGCGCAAGATTGCCCGTCTTGACGCTATCTACAAAACCTTGCTCAGGCAGGTGGAGCTGCTTGAGGCAGAGCTTCGGTCAACCTCTCAGAGAGTAAACCTCTTTGAAAAGGTAAAGATACCCGAGTGTAAGGAGAATATCCGCGTAATAGGAGTATTCCTCGGCGACCAGCAGACAGCGGCCGTAGTACGCGGAAAGATTTCCAAAAAGAAGCTGGAGGGTGCGGCACAATGATAGAAAAAATGAAAAAAGTCTATGTCGTGTCTTCGGCGCAAAAAAAAGATGAGATGCTAAAGGGTCTCAGAAAGCTCGGATTACTGCACCTTAGCGAGAAAAAGGGAGCAGACAGGGCAGTAACCGAAAAGTACATCGAGCTTTCGCAGACGATAAACCTTCTGGCTGATTATGCCCCGGATAAAAAGGAAGCAAAGCCGGAGAAGAAGCCACTTGCAGGTGATGAGGAATTTGCGGAGATTTATGCCGCAGTAAAAGAGGGCTTTGAAAAAAAGGATTTCCTTACAAAGGAAATAAACCTAACAGTATCCGAAATAGAAAGAATTGCCCCCTGGGGAGATTTTTCACCCTCTGAAATAGCGGAGCTTAAGGAAGACGGAGTCGAGCTTCACTTTTACAGAATGGGCAAGGCAGAGCTGAAAATGCTGTCGGAGAACGAAGAAGCCCGCTTCATAAAGCTATCTTCTGTAGAAAAATCCGAAACCGTTGCAATAATAGGCTCTCTTCCCGCAGGCGTATCCGGAACCGAGCTCAGCCTTCCCAGTGTAAGCCTTTCGGAGCTTCGTGCATATCTGGCGGAGCTTAAAGAGCAGTATGAAACCAACGAGTATGCTCTTAAGGAGCTTGCCTCCAATGATGCAAGCTTTAAGTACCGTCTCATAAAGGCGGAAAGTGAAATTGAGTATTCGGCGGTCGGCGCAAGTACAGAAGGGGACGATGAGCTCTGCTGGCTGTGCGGTTATATCCCCGATGAGGAAATGCCTTCATTCCGCAGCGCTGCATCGGAAAACGGCTGGGCATATGCGGAGGACGATATTCAGTCGGATGATGAAACGGTTCCCACGAAGGTAAAGTACGGAAAGGTATCCGGACTGATAAAGCCTGTATTTGATATACTGGGAATACTTCCGGGATACAGGGAATCCGATATTTCAATCTGGTTTCTTCTGTTCTTTGCCCTGTTCTTTGCAATGATAATAGGCGACGGCGGATACGGATTGGTAATCCTTATTGCGACAATCCTGATAAGAGTTAAGAGCAAGAAGAGCAGTAATGTAACATTCCTTCTGTTTGTACTGTCCATAGCGACGATAGTATGGGGCTGTGTGACGGGAACATGGTTTGCAGCCAAGGGTGCAATGAACATCCCGTTTCTCAGAATGCTTGTAATACCGAGCTTTGCAACCTATCCCGAGGTATTTAATCTGACCTCGGCAGACAGTCAGAACGGCATAATGAAGCTGTCCTTCTCAATAGGCGCAATACAGATGGCAATAGGAAGCCTCATAGCGATAAGAAAGAAAATATCCGAGAAGAATTTAAGCTGGATATCTGATTTCGGATGGCTGATAGCAATTATTGCGATGTATATGCTTGCCCTGCAGCTTGTAATAGGCGAGGCAATAAGCATACCTCTTGTATTCGCAATGGTAGGAGCTGCCTTCGTAATAGTCCTTCTGTTCGGCGGAATGAGTCCGGAAAGAACCTTTGCTCAGGGACTTAAGGCAGGGCTTGCAGATGCATTTACGGTATTCCTCAATACTGTAAGCTGCTTCGGAAACATAATGAGCTACATAAGGCTCTTTGCAGTCGGAATGGCAGGCGTGGCAATCTCCCAGAGCTTTAATGATATAGCCGCGGGAATGGGCGGACCGCTGATTATCTTCGGTGCCGTAGTAGTAATAATAGGCCACGTGTTGAACCTTGTAATGTGTTTCCTTTCGGTAGTAGTACACGGCGTGCGACTTAATGTCCTGGAGTTTTCCGGACAGGCCGGTATGGAATGGGCAGGAATTGCCTACGAGCCGTTTAAGGAAGACGAGAAACTTAATAATAACTAATCTTCATTTAACAAAGGAGAATTAATAAAATGACTTCATCTTTAGCTTTTTTGGGAATGGCAGCAGCTCTCGGCCTTTCTGCACTTGGCTCGGCTGCGGGTGCAGGCGCAGCAGGTATGTCTTCAATCGGCGCATGGAAGAAGTGCTATGCTAATGGTAAGCCTGCTCCCTTTATTATGGTTGCATTCTCCGGTGCACCTCTTACTCAGACAATATACGGCTTCCTTCTTATGAACTTCATTAAGTCTGCTCTTGCCCGTGGTATAGATCCTATGCTCGCTTTTGGCGTTGGAGTCTTCGGCGGCTGCGCAATCGGACTTTCCGGTCTCTTCCAGGGCAGGTGCGCTGCAGGTGCAGCAGACGCTTTGGGTTCAACAGGAAAGGGCTCGGCAAACTATTTTATAGTAGTAGGTATTATTGAGACTGTTGCTCTGTTTACCCTCGTTTTCTCTTTGCTGCTTCTTGGCTGATTGCGATAAATCTATTAATATTTTATAATAAAGAAGGAGTTTTTTGGGGCTCCTTCTTTAATTTTTTTAAAAAATTAGAACGCATTCATATTTGAAAATGCTTTATTATGGGCTTGTTGACTGACTAATTAGAACAATGTTCTTCTTATTGTTGAAAGTAACTAAAAATGAGCCGTAAAATATACAAATTAACTGTTGATTTTTTAAGAGCTTTCCATTATACTTACGAAAGAATTAATATTTAGCGGTATTATTCCTTGTTAATATAGAGGAATAATTGATTAATAATTGAAAGGAAATGGCAATTTATGGAATTGCAGATTCAGGACCTTGTTGCATCTCTCCGTAAGGACGGAATAGAGGCGGCAAACCGTGAGGCGGAGGCAATTATTTCCGAGGCAAAGAAGAAGGCCGATGAGATAATCACCGCTGCCAGAGCAGAGGCAGACTCAGAAAAGGAAAAGGCAGAGAAGGACATAGCCATATTAAAGGAAAATGCAAAAATCGGCGCCGATCAGGCTCAGAGGGATGCAGTCCTTTCCTTCAAAGCCGCAGTACAGCGTGAATTTGAAAAAATATTATCCGCAAAGGTAAAGGAAAACCTTTCCGGCAAGGCGATGGCATCCCTTATAAAGGCTGCGGTATCCGATGAGGATATGGGTAAATTTACGGTTGAGGTTTCCGAGGCATCCGAAGAAATTATGTCCGAGCTTGCCGCGGAAATCAAGAATGGCCTTTGCATCCGTCCCACAAAGGGCGTTAAGGCCGGCTTCCGCCTTGCATCCAGGGACGGCTCCGGTTATTTTGACTGCAGCGATGAGGAAGTAATGCAGATGCTTGCACCGTACTTCAGAAAAATAGATTTTTAAGGATTAAAGCTATGATATCCTATTATTATTTGGTCTCAAGCCTTCCGGATATCAGGGCCGATGCCGAGGTTCCCATTACCTATGATGAATTCCTTGAGCTATGCTCGGGAAATGTCAGTGCAAAGGAATACGAGCTTCTTAAGACACTGGACTTTTCAAAATCCAAAGAGCCCGTAGTGAGAAAATGGGGGCAGTTTTATGATGAACTGCAGAAGGAACTGAATAACCAGAGAAGGGCATTGCTCGGAATGACAAACCTTGAAGAATATGACAGGGATGAGGATATGGCCCAGTTTGTGTTCTCGGCATTATCGGCAAAGAATCCTCTTGAGGCAGAGGAGTTTATTCTGGAGAGACAGTTTGAAAACCTTGATTCATTTGCGGCAAATCATTATTTTGACGGCGCCTATCTTGTTGCATATGCAATAAAGCTGCAGCTTCTTACCCGCAGAAAAAGCTTCGGTAAGGAAAAGGGCAGGGAAGAATTCGGACGGATTATGAATATAATATCCGAGAGAGTATACGGTATATAGTGAGTATATAGGAGACAGACGATGGAAAATGTAATGGGACGGGTAACCGGAATAAACGGCAACCTTGCAAAGGTTGCGTTTGACGGTGCTGTTCATAAAAACGAGGTTGGATATATCCTCGTTGATTCAAAGCGCCTTAAGGGCGAGGTAATCCGAATCAATAACGGAATTGCCAGTATGCAGATATATGAGATGTCAAACGGCATCAAGGTCGGAGACCCGGTTGAGTTCACCGGTGAGCTTATGAGCGTTGAGCTTGGCCCCGGACTTCTGACTCAGGTCTTTGACGGACTTCAGAACCCCCTGCCCAACTTAGCCGAGCAGTGCGGATTCTTCCTTGAAAGAGGCGTATACCTCGATCCTATTCCCGACAGGAACTGGGATTTTACTCCTTCGGTTGAGGCAGGAGACCCGGTTGAAGCAGGCTCATCCGTTGGCTATGTTCCCGAGGGAATTTTCAGACACGAAATCTTTGTTCCCTTTACCCTTAAGGGTGAGTGGACGGTTAAATCCATTAAGGCTGCAGGTTCATACCATGTCCGTGAGACAATCTGCGTTATTGAAAACGCAAGAGGCGATGAAAAAGAGCTCTCTATGGTTATAACCCAGCCTATCAAGCAGCCTATTAAGTGCTATGCCGAAAGGCTTATGCCCGATGAGCCCCTCATTACTCAGCTGCGATGCATAGACTCCTTCCTTCCCGTTGCAAAGGGCGGAACCTTCTGTGTTCCCGGCCCCTTCGGAGCGGGTAAAACCGTTCTTCAGCATATGGAGGCAAAGAACTCCGAGGCTGATGTAGTTATTATTGCAGCCTGCGGTGAGCGCGCAGGTGAAGTTGTTGAAGTCCTTAAGGAATTTCCCGAGCTTGATGACCCCAAGACCGGGCGCAGCCTTATGGAAAGAACAATAATTATCTGTAATACCTCCTCAATGCCTGTTGCCGCACGTGAGGCTTCCTGCTATACGGCTGTAACTCTGGCTGAGTATTACAGACAGATGGGACTCCACGTTCTCCTTCTTGCCGATTCCACATCCCGCTGGGCTCAGGCAATGAGAGAAATGTCCGGCCGTCTTGAGGAAATTCCCGGTGAGGAAGCTTTCCCGGCTTACCTTGAGTCCACGATAGCCTCCTTCTATGAGAGAGCCGGTAAGGTTCGCCTCAATAACGGCAAAATCGCTTCCGTAACAATAGGCGGTACGGTATCTCCCGCAGGCGGTAACTTTGAGGAGCCCGTTACTCAGGCAACACTGAAGGTTGTAGGTGCCTTCCACGGACTTTCCAGAGAGCGTTCCGATGCAAGAAAGTACCCCTCCATCCACCCGATGGATTCCTGGTCAAAGTACACCGGCGTTGTAGATATGGAGCTTGTTGAAAAGGCAAGGGCCGTACTCCGCAGAGGCAATGAGGTTAACCAGATGATGAAGGTTGTCGGTGAAGAGGGAACGAGCGATGAGGACTACATAACCTACCAGAAGGGCGAGCTTCTGGATGCAGTTTATCTGCAGCAGAACTCCTTTGATCCCGTTGATGCGGCATGCTCACCCGAGAGACAGAAGCTTGAGTTTGCCTGCCTTTACGAGGCACTTATGGCAAGCTATTCCTTCAGGGATAAGAAGGAAATCCGCGCCTTCTTTAACAGTCTTCGTCAGGAATTCCTTGACTGGCACGGAGACCTGTTCGGAACGCCCGAGTATGAGGCAAGACAGAACAAAATAAAAGAGCTTTATATGTCCGGAATTAAGGAGGCATAAAAGTGCAGAAAGTATATACAAAAATAGAATCCATAGTCGGTAACGTAGTAACAGTCAGGGCAGAGGATGTTCGTCTGGGAGACCTTGCACTTGTGGGCGATTCCTACGCAACCGTAATAAAACTGGATAATGATATAGTATCGCTTCAGGTATTCGCCGGAGCCCAGGGCGTAGGCACCCGTGATACCATTCGCTTCCTCGGAAGACCGATGATGGTATCCTTCTCCGAAAATCTGCTGGGCAGAATATTCGACGGTACAGGCGTCCCCAGAGACGGAAGACCCGCACTAACCGAAAATATGATAGAAATAGGCGGTCCCTCCTTCAATCCTTCAAAGAGAATCATGCCCAAAAACATGATAAGAACCGGAATTCCGATGATAGATGTCTTCAATACTCTCGTAGAGAGCCAGAAACTGCCTATATTCTCAATTTCCGGCGAGCCCTATAATGCACTTCTTTCAAGAATTGCACTTCAGGCAGAGGTTGATGTAATTATCCTGGGAGGAATGGGCCTTAAATACGACGATTACCTTACCTTCAGAGATACTCTTGAAAAGGGCGGAGCAATGAGCCATACCGTAATGTTTGTACATACGGCCTCTGACCCCATAGTTGAGTGTACTCTTGTTCCGGATATGTCCCTTGCGGTTGCCGAGCAGTTTGCTCTTCAGGGCAAGAAGGTTCTTGTTCTGCTGACAGATATGACAAACTACGCCGATGCCCTTAAGGAAATGGCAATCACTATGGAGCAGGTTCCCTCAAACAGAGGATATCCCGGAGATCTTTACTCCAATCTTGCCGCCCGTTATGAGAAGGCCGTTGACATTGAGGGTGCCGGCTCAATAACGGTACTTGGTGTAACCACCATGCCCGGTGATGACGTAACACACCCTGTCCCGGATAATACAGGCTATATAACAGAGGGCCAGTACTATCTCAAGGACGGACATATTGAGCCCTTTGGTTCTCTTTCCCGACTGAAGCAGAACGTTAACGGAAAGACAAGAAATGACCACAGAGCTCTGATGGACGGTATGATCAGACTTTATTCCCAGTATAAGGAAGCACTTGAGAAAAAATCCATGGGCTTTTTGATGTCGGACTGGGATATGAAGCTGCTTAAGTATGGTGAGCTTTTCGAGTCCGGACTTATGGATCTGTCTGTAAATATTCCCCTTGAGGACGCTCTTGACCTTGGATGGAAGATACTTGCAGATTGCTTTGAGCCCAATGAGACAGGCCTTAAAACAGACCTTCTCAAAGAGAGATGGCCCGATAAGACTGCCGTAATGTAAAAAGGAGCAGTCTATGGCCGTCAGACTAACAAAGAATGAACAGAAGATTCAGAAGGACAGGCTGAAGCAGTATGAGCGATACCTTCCGACTCTTCAGTTAAAGAAGCAGCAGCTTCAGTCGGTAATAATGAGAGTGAGAGCCGAGCTGGAGCAGACCGAGGCCGAAAGACTGAAAACAATAGGCGATCTTGATGAATGGATAGATGTATTTGCGGAAAATGCACTGTTCGAAGAAGAGCTGAAGCTTGAAAATCTTATATATCCGGAGAAGGTAGTAACGGAAACACTGAATATAGCGGGAGTAACAATTCCCGCCTTCAGGGAGCTGACCTTTAAGAAACTGGATTATAAGCCGGAAAATTATCCTCTGTGGGTGGATACGGCAGTATTCAAGCTGCGCAAGATTGCCCGTCTTGACGCTATCTACAAAACCTTGCTCAGGCAGGTGGAGCTGCTTGAGGCAGAGCTTCGGTCAACCTCTCAGAGAGTAAACCTCTTTGAAAAGGTAAAGATACCCGAGTGTAAGGAGAATATCCGCGTAATAGGAGTATTCCTCGGCGACCAGCAGACAGCGGCCGTAGTACGCGGAAAGATTTCCAAAAAGAAGCTGGAGGGTGCGGCACAATGATAGAAAAAATGAAAAAAGTCTATGTCGTGTCTTCGGCGCAAAAAAAAGATGAGATGCTAAAGGGTCTCAGAAAGCTCGGATTACTGCACCTTAGCGAGAAAAAGGGAGCAGACAGGGCAGTAACCGAAAAGTACATCGAGCTTTCGCAGACGATAAACCTTCTGGCTGATTATGCCCCGGATAAAAAGGAAGCAAAGCCGGAGAAGAAGCCACTTGCAGGTGATGAGGAATTTGCGGAGATTTATGCCGCAGTAAAAGAGGGCTTTGAAAAAAAGGATTTCCTTACAAAGGAAATAAACCTAACAGTATCCGAAATAGAAAGAATTGCCCCCTGGGGAGATTTTTCACCCTCTGAAATAGCGGAGCTTAAGGAAGACGGAGTCGAGCTTCACTTTTACAGAATGGGCAAGGCAGAGCTGAAAATGCTGTCGGAGAACGAAGAAGCCCGCTTCATAAAGCTATCTTCTGTAGAAAAATCCGAAACCGTTGCAATAATAGGCTCTCTTCCCGCAGGCGTATCCGGAACCGAGCTCAGCCTTCCCAGTGTAAGCCTTTCGGAGCTTCGTGCATATCTGGCGGAGCTTAAAGAGCAGTATGAAACCAACGAGTATGCTCTTAAGGAGCTTGCCTCCAATGATGCAAGCTTTAAGTACCGTCTCATAAAGGCGGAAAGTGAAATTGAGTATTCGGCGGTCGGCGCAAGTACAGAAGGGGACGATGAGCTCTGCTGGCTGTGCGGTTATATCCCCGATGAGGAAATGCCTTCATTCCGCAGCGCTGCATCGGAAAACGGCTGGGCATATGCGGAGGACGATATTCAGTCGGATGATGAAACGGTTCCCACGAAGGTAAAGTACGGAAAGGTATCCGGACTGATAAAGCCTGTATTTGATATACTGGGAATACTTCCGGGATACAGGGAATCCGATATTTCAATCTGGTTTCTTCTGTTCTTTGCCCTGTTCTTTGCAATGATAATAGGCGACGGCGGATACGGATTGGTAATCCTTATTGCGACAATCCTGATAAGAGTTAAGAGCAAGAAGAGCAGTAATGTAACATTCCTTCTGTTTGTACTGTCCATAGCGACGATAGTATGGGGCTGTGTGACGGGAACATGGTTTGCAGCCAAGGGTGCAATGAACATCCCGTTTCTCAGAATGCTTGTAATACCGAGCTTTGCAACCTATCCCGAGGTATTTAATCTGACCTCGGCAGACAGTCAGAACGGCATAATGAAGCTGTCCTTCTCAATAGGCGCAATACAGATGGCAATAGGAAGCCTCATAGCGATAAGAAAGAAAATATCCGAGAAGAATTTAAGCTGGATATCTGATTTCGGATGGCTGATAGCAATTATTGCGATGTATATGCTTGCCCTGCAGCTTGTAATAGGCGAGGCAATAAGCATACCTCTTGTATTCGCAATGGTAGGAGCTGCCTTCGTAATAGTCCTTCTGTTCGGCGGAATGAGTCCGGAAAGAACCTTTGCTCAGGGACTTAAGGCAGGGCTTGCAGATGCATTTACGGTATTCCTCAATACTGTAAGCTGCTTCGGAAACATAATGAGCTACATAAGGCTCTTTGCAGTCGGAATGGCAGGCGTGGCAATCTCCCAGAGCTTTAATGATATAGCCGCGGGAATGGGCGGACCGCTGATTATCTTCGGTGCCGTAGTAGTAATAATAGGCCACGTGTTGAACCTTGTAATGTGTTTCCTTTCGGTAGTAGTACACGGCGTGCGACTTAATGTCCTGGAGTTTTCCGGACAGGCCGGTATGGAATGGGCAGGAATTGCCTACGAGCCGTTTAAGGAAGACGAGAAACTTAATAATAACTAATCTTCATTTAACAAAGGAGAATTAATAAAATGACTTCATCTTTAGCTTTTTTGGGAATGGCAGCAGCTCTCGGCCTTTCTGCACTTGGCTCGGCTGCGGGTGCAGGCGCAGCAGGTATGTCTTCAATCGGCGCATGGAAGAAGTGCTATGCTAATGGTAAGCCTGCTCCCTTTATTATGGTTGCATTCTCCGGTGCACCTCTTACTCAGACAATATACGGCTTCCTTCTTATGAACTTCATTAAGTCCGCACTGGAGCGTGGAGTATCTCCTGCGCTTTGCCTGTTTACCGGTGTTTTCGGTGGTCTTGCAATCGGACTTTCCGGTTTCTTCCAGGGTAAGTGCGCTGCAGCCGCTGCCGATGCTCTCGGCTCAACAGGAAAGGGCGCCGCTAACTATTTTATAGTAGTCGGTATTATTGAGACTGTCGCTCTGTTTACTCTCGTTTTCTCCCTGCTTCTTCTTTCCTGATTAATTAAAAGAATAAATAAAAGGCCGGCTCAGGATGAGCCGGCCTTTTATTACTAAAAACCGTTAATTCATTAATTATGCTTCTTCTGCAAACTGGTCTTTGCCTACACTGCAGATGGGGCATTCAAAATCCTCGGGAAGGTCTTCAAATGCAACTCCGTCATGCTCGGCGGGGTCGTAAACATATCCGCATACTTCGCAAACATATTTCTTCATAGAATTTCCTCCGAAGTAAAAACTATTTATCTACGTAAAATAAGAAGATAAATCAGCCGAAGTAACGCTCCAGCAGACCCTTCAGAGCCTTGCCATGTCTAGCTTCGTTACGAGTCCCAACAGATATTCTGCTGAAATACAAAGAATAATAAAATAATAGATGTAGAATCCCACTTTGAATAGGTTTTCACTTTCATGCTCTTCGTCATACTAATGCATCTATCCTTGCAGCAAACAACATACCCCTTTCTGCTCTTGTAGAGCATTTAGGGCATGGAAATGCCAATGTTGCCATGCAGTATTATGTAGCATCAACAACATCGGTAAATGAGAGAATTAAAGCTACATTGAACACAATAGCATAATATTTCTTCTGAAAATGGTTGGATATATGAAAATCCAACCATTTTTCTATATTTGAAAATCCCACTTTTTTCTCCCACTTTTCCGTAATTCAATCATCGAAGAAAAATCAAAATCCCACCACCGATGACACAAAAGATTTGAAAATCACCCGTAATTACAATGGCGGTACAAAATGGTATTACCTAAAGTCAATTTTTAGACTTTTATAAACAAAAAAGCCGAAATCCATTAAAAAACATAGGGTTTCGGCTTTTAATTTGTTGATTTTTCGCTATTTATTACTTACCGAAGTAACGCTCAAGAAGACCCTTCAGAGCCTTGCCGTGTCTTGCTTCGTCGCGGGCCATCTCATGAACGGTGTCATGAATAGCATCAAGACCGTTCTTCTTTGCGCAGGTAGCAAGCTCAACCTTACCGGCTGTTGCACCGAATTCGCAATCGACTCTCCATGCAAGATTTTCCTTGGTGCTTGCCTTCATATGAGACTCGCACTCCTCACCGAGAAGCCCTGCAAACTTGGCTGCATGCTCAGCCTCTTCGTAAGCTGCCTTTTCCCAGTAAAGACCGATTTCGGGGTAGCCCTCTCTGTGAGCAATTCTTGCCATGCAGAGATACATACCGACTTCACTGCACTCGCCTGTAAAGTTGGCCTTAAGCTGCTCGAGGATGTAAGCCTTATCTTCTGCGGAAATATCAGCATTATCCTTAACAGTTGCAGCGTAAATGCCAAACTGATGCTCGGCAGCTAATTTAAGCTCGCCCTCAACCTTCTCAAACATAGCAGCCTTTGCCTTGCAAACGGGGCACTGCTCGGGAGC
>JAKSPP010000110.1 GCA_024404735.1 Oscillospiraceae bacterium
TTTCTGGAGCTGGTAATGTGACTCGAACACACGACCTGCTGATTACGAATCAGCTGCTCTACCGACTGAGCTATACCAGCACACATATTTATATAATAAGCCTTGTGAATATATCACAATTAACCCTGCTTGTCAACCCGCATTTAATATAACAGATAGTAATCACATTTTGGCGGCTATAAAATCCTGTCCTGAAGTGCTTTTGTCAATATGTTTTTTTAAACAAAGAATAGTTGGAATTTTTGCGGAATATCATTGTCTCATATTGAAATTTGCCCCTGCGCATACCCCATAAACGCCTGTTTTTCTCCCGTTTTTATTCTTTGCCCAAATAGCTTTCCAAATAGTTATAGACATTTTCGACAGAGTTTTCGACAATGCCCAAAGCCTTTATTTATAAGGCTTTGAGGCACATTGCTTTCGTCAACTAAACAGCCCGCAATCATATTATTACGATTTTTCGGTCCGCATATTTTCTCTGTTTTGACGGACTTTTCCGTCCTTATTTTCGGGGGGCTGCGAAAAGCCTGCCCGCAGCCCCCCGAATATTGTTTTATTTTATCATTCCAAGGCCCCGCATTGATACAAAACGGTCCTCCGAGACGATAATATGGTCGCACAAAATTATATCGAGAGTTGAAAGAGCGGAGGCAATTTTCAACGTTGCGTTTTCATCCTCCTGTGACGGAAGAGCAGAGCCCGTTAAGTGATTATGGCATAAAATTACACCTGCAGCCTTATCATTAAGGGCATAGGATACGATTTCCCGTACGGGAAAATCCACGAAAAAACTCGTTCCTCCACCCAGAAATACAGACCTTATAAGCTTCATATCGGGAGACAGTGTAAGAAGATACGCCTTTTCCTCGGATTCGTAGGAAAAGAGGTTTTTGCAGAATTCACCGGCTTTAACACTCTCTCCGAGAAAGACGGCGCCCTGCTTTTCACTCTTCAGATATCTTCTGTTTATCTCCCGGACAAGAGTTATAAACGAGGCTGCAGCCTCTCCCATACCCTCGCAGGAGGAAAGGGCGAGGGCATCAGCCTCAAGGACTGCGGAAAAGGAGCCGAAGCGTTTGAGAAGCCTGTGGGCAAGCTCGTTTGTATCTCTCCGTGGAACAGCATAGTACAGGAGAAGCTCAAGAGCCTCGGCATCGGAAAAATTATCCAGACCGTAGTTTGAGAATCTTTCCTTCTGCCTCGCCCTTCTTCCCTCGTGAAGTTCGGAATTCATAAAAAAGCCTCCGGAAAATGTCGGTTTCGTTAGTTAAAGCTGCATGGTTGCATAGGCGTTAAGGTCACTTCCGGCGGTATTTCCCGCAAGATATTCATAGTAGCCCTGAGAGCCCACCATGGCTCCGTTGTCACCGCAAAGCTTAAGAGGAGGTACATAAAGCTTAAGTCCGTTTTCCCTTGCCGCCTTCTCAAGATCGGCCCTTATCCTGCTGTTTGCGGCAACGCCACCTGCGGCAACAAGGATGCTTCTGCCCCTTTCCTTTGCCGCTTTAACGGCCTTCGGAACAAGAGAATCGGAAACAGCCTTTGAAAAGGATGCACAGAGGGAGGGCTTATCAAGCTCCTTGCCTGCCTGCTCTGCATTATGAATAAGATTAATTACAGCCGTCTTAAGACCGGAAAAGCTCATATCATAGGGATTATCGCCGGCCTTTGAAACGGGAAATACATACTTCGTATCATCTCCTGTGCGGGAGAGCTCATCAACGGGCTTGCCTCCGGGATAACCGAGGCCCAGAACCCTTGCGGTTTTGTCAAAGCACTCACCTGCGGCATCGTCTCTGGTTGCGCCCATAATTTCCATATCCGTGTAGTCCTTAACATCAACAATGAGACTGTTTCCGCCTGAAATTGCAAGGCAAAGGAAGGGGGGGCAGAGCTCCGGATAGGCAAGGTAATTTGCGGCAATGTGACCTCTGATGTGATGAACGGGAATCAGAGGCACGCCGAGAGCCGCGGCAACGGATTTTGCAAAGTTTACGCCCACTAAAACAGCACCGATAAGTCCGGGAGCATAGGAGCAGGCAACCGCATCTATATCCTTCTTCTCTATTCCCGCCTCTTCTATCGCTCTGTCTGCAAGACGGTAAATTACCTCAACATGTCCTCTTGAGGCAATTTCGGGAACAACGCCTCCGTATACGGCATGCAAATCCGCCTGAGAGAAAATAATGTCCGCCAGGACCTCTCTCCCGTCCTTTACTATTGCAACTGCTGTTTCATCGCAGGTTGATTCAACTGAAAGAATAATCATGTTTTTATTTCATCGGAATTAATACCGATGCCTCGCTGAAAATTTTTTACTAAGCGGAAAAATCAAAAGAATTTTGTCATTATTATTGCATCCTCGGAGGGCTGTGTATAGTATCCTCTTCGCCTTCCGACTTCATTATAGCCTTCTTTTGTATAAAGGGAAATTGCGGCCCCGTTATGCTCGCGAACCTCCAGAGTCAAAAAGGCAAGCTGCTTTTCCTTCGCCTTATTTTCCAGGGCATTCATTATTCCACGGCCGACATTTTTCCTTCTGTGCTCCGGAAATACCGCTATATTAAGGATATATCCCTCATCGAGAACAAACTGAAATCCTCCGTAGCCGAGGACTTCTTCCCCTTCCCTTGCACATAATATTATAAAATCGGGGGAAGAGATAAGTCTCTCCAGCATCTCCTCCGGAAGGGGAGCGGAAAAGCATAGCCTCTCAAGCTCGGAGAGTTTTTTTCCTTCTCCGGGAAAAGCCTCTTCTATTACCATTGTTTTACTTACCTCGTTAATGTGCCTCGGCCCAGGATTTGCCGAGATTTGCCTCGGCAAGAACGGGAACGGAAAGGGACAGAGCCTTTTCCATTTCCTCTTTTATTATTTTCGCGGCCTTCTCGGCCTTTTCTTCGCTTACCTCGGCAATAAGCTCATCGTGTACCTGAAGAATAAGCCTGGCATCGGGAAGCTCTTTTCTGAGCCTCTCCCATACATTCCCCGTCGCAAGCTTCATAAGGTCGGCCGCAAAGCCCTGAATGGGCATATTCATTGCAGCCCTCTCGGCAAAGGCCCTTATATTTCTGTTGGGGCTGCTAAGCTCCGGGAAATAGCGTCTTCTTCCCATTGCCGTTTCAACATATCCGTCAATATTTGCCTTTTTAACCGTCTTTTCCTGATATTCCTTAACGCCGCTGTATTCCGACAGATACCTGTCCATATACTGTCTTGCCTCTGCGGCGGAAACATCGATATCCCGGGCAAGGGACCATGCGCCTATGCCGTAGATTATGCCGAAATTAACGGCCTTCGCCTTTGAGCGCTGCTCCTTTGTTATCTCCTCCGGGGGGATGGAAAATACCTGGGAGGCTGTCTGAGTATGAATATCCTTTCCGTCGCAAAAAGCGGAAATAAGACCCTTATCTTCGGAAACATGGGCGAGAAGACGAAGCTCAATCTGACTGTAGTCGGCATCAACAAGGATTTTTCCGGCATCTGCCACAAACATTCCCCTGAGCTTTGCACCGAAGGATTTTCTGACGGGAATATTCTGCAGATTCGGCTCCGTTGATGAAAGTCTGCCTGTTGCCGTTGCGGTCATCTGAAATTCCGTATGAATGCGACCATCCGGGGCAAGAGCCTTAATAAGGCCGTCACAGTAGGTGCTTTTAAGCTTTGTCAGTGTTCTGTATTCAAGAATTGCGGGGATAATTTCATGCTTTTCCGTAAGCTTTTCCAGAATATCCGCATTGGTACTCCAGCCGGTTTTTGTCTTTTTTCCGAAGGGAAGCATGAGCTTTTCGAAAAGAATAACGCCAAGCTGCTTTGGAGAGTTAATATTAAACTCCTCTCCCGCAAGAAACCATATTTTTTTTGTCAGGTCATCAATGGTCTCCGTCATACTGTCCCCGAATTCCTTAATGGCGCCGGAATCGACTTTAATTCCCGTCTTTTCCATATCCGCAAGAACACGGCACAGGGGGAGCTCGGCCGTATAATACAGCCTTTCAAGATTCTGCTCCCGAAGCTTTTCCTTAAGTGCGGAAACAAGCCTCTCTCCGCATGCGGCACTGAAGGAAAGCTGCTTATCGGGGACTCTCGGTCCGTCGAATATACTTATCTGCCCGCTTTTTTCTTCAGTCTCGGGAGGAATAAGAGAGCAGTATTTCTGTGCGATAAATTTTATATCGGGGTCCGACATTGAGGAATCTATGAGCCATGCGGCAAGGGCCGTATCGAAAACCCATTCTCCTTCGGGAAGCTCCTTCGTCATAAGGGCTTTTATAAT
>JAKSPP010000111.1 GCA_024404735.1 Oscillospiraceae bacterium
TGTATGAGGACGAAAATCTATTGCTGCTCAACAAGCGTCCGGGACTTTTGGCGCATCCCGACGAAACAGAGCCGATCAACACGCTCATCACCCACATTCAGGCGTACCTGTATCAGAAAAAGGAATGCGACCCGTATGCGGAAAACTCCTTTGCCCCGGCATTGTGCAACCGAATTGACAGAAATACCGGCGGCATCGTAATCGCCGCCAAAAATGCCGAGGCCCTTCGCATCCTCAACGAGAAAATCAGGGACAGGGAAATAGACAAGCGTTATCTCTGTGTTGTTGTGGGGCGGCCCAGGCCATCCGAGGGAAGACTTGAGGACTTCATCTTCAAGGATGCCAGAAACAACAGGGTATACGCCTCCAAGAAATCTCAGCCCGGGGCAAAAACCGCAATAACGGATTATAGGCTCATAAAATCAAAGGGCGGTCTTTCCCTTGTTGAATGCACCCTTCACACGGGGCGCACCCATCAGATAAGGGCGCAGATGTCCGCAGCGGGCTGGCCCTTGCTTGGCGACGGAAAGTACGGCAAGGAAAAGGACAACAAAAAATTCGATGAGACAAGCGGACAGGCCCTCTATTCCTATAAGCTTCGCTTCGACTTCCCCACGGATGCGGGGATTCTTGAATATCTTAAGGGAAAAACCTTTGAGGTCAGGGAAATAGATTTCGTTACACGGTACTTTGGGGAATAAGCTTCCCCGAAGGCCTCTTCCCCGGAAGGGTTGGGGAAGAATAAAAAAAATCCACCGCATAAGCGATGGATTGTGGAGCGGCCTACGAGGCTCGAACTCGCTACCTCCACCTTGGCAAGGTGGCGCTCTACCGGATGAGCTAAGGCCGCAAAAACAAATTGCTTGATTATTATAGCATTATTACATAAATTGTCAAGACTTTTTTAGGAGAAAATTAAAAATGTATAATCAGTCAGACTTAAAGCGCTCCATTGCAAAAGTATCCGTGGGCACAATAGAGAAAAACTACCTCTGCTACAGAGATAAGCTTCCGGGCGGAACAAAGGTCGTTCCCGTAATCAAGGCAGACGGCTACGGTCACGGCGCCGTTGTTATCGCAAAAAGGCTCTCCTCTCTGGGCGCGGATTTCTTTGCCGTTTCCAATATTGAGGAGGCAGAGGAGCTTCGAAGTGCGGGCATAGAGGGAGAAATTCTCATTCTCGGCTTTACCCCCGCAGAGTGTGCCGAGCGCCTTTATAAGGGCGACATCACTCAGGCCCTTGTTGACGAGGATTACGCAAGGGCTCTTGCCGACACGGGAATTAAGGTAAAATGCCACTTTGCCCTCGATACGGGTATGAGAAGAATAGGCCTTAACGCCGACTTCCCCGAGGCCTGCGAAAGGGTTATAAGGGAATATGCGGGAAAGCTCAATCTGACGGGACTTTTCACCCATCTCTGCGTTGCGGATACGGACACAGAGGAATGCGTTGCCTTCACAAAGGGCCAGATTGCAAAGTTCAGGGCTGTTGCCGACAGAGTATCCGACTTAAAGCTTCCCTTTGTCCACTGTGCAAACAGCGCCGCAGGACTTTTCCACGGCGAGGGTCACATTGCAAGACTGGGAATCATCCTCTACGGTCTGAAGCCCGACTATCTCAACACCCTCCCGGAGGAAATAAAGCCCGCCCTCACCTGGGAAAGCTACATTGCCATGGTTAAGACCATCGGCCCCGGCGACACCGTCGGCTACGGCAGAACCTTTAAGGCAGACAGAGAAATTCGCGTTGCAACCGTTCCCACGGGCTACGCCGACGGCTACAGAAGAGAGCTTTCAAACCGCTTTTACGTCCTTGTAAACGGCAAAAGGGCAAACATTATAGGCAGAGTCTGCATGGACCAGTTTATGATTGATGTAACGGGCATTGATGTAAAGCCCGGCGACACCGTTACCCTCATAGGCACAAACGGAAGCGAAACCATCACCGCCGACGATATGGCAGAGGCAATCGGAACCATAGGCTACGAAATCGTCTGCGGCATCTCCAAGAGAGTCCCGAGGATTTACGGCTAAATCGAATATTATTCGCATATTATAAAAGAAGCTGTGCTAAATTTTCTGCACAGCTTCTTTATTTCTCATATGGGTTTTGACCTACATGTTTAATACGAGTTGTATCGCACTTAACCTTAAAGCATTTTTTCATAATCTCTTTTTGCGTAGATAACACGGGCAACGGTTATTGTTTTGTTTTCTTCGTTAACCCAATAGAAAATCAGATAATTTTGCACCGACATTTTCCGATACTCGTGTTCAAGACTGCGAACGGGAATATATGCGGGCGCAGCGTAAGGATACTCTGCTATGCGCTCACCTGCCCCGGCAAACTCTTCGGCTAAATTTTCCGCAGCTTTTTTATTTCCAAGTTCTCCGGCAACATACCGAATTATTTCCACTAAATCGTTGCGGGCAATCGGCAAATATTTAAGCTTATACAAGTGTATCTCCTTCGATTGCCTCTTTCATAGCCTTCAGCACATCCTTTGAGGAATAACGCTTATCGCTTGATGCCGCTTCACGCTCCGCTTCTTTAAGCTTAAAGTATACTTCACTCTCAAACTGCAGATTCTCATAAGCCTCCATGCTTAGGACAACCATATCTCCGTATCCATTTTTTGTAAGAAAAACAGGCTTGGCAGTTTCGTGAACGGTCTTTGAAATCTCTGCAAAATTATTGCGCAGGTCGGAAACAGGCCTAATCATATTCATAATATCACCTCACGGAGATTTTAGCATAATTATGCTAAATCGGCAAGTGAAAGTGTGAAAAATTTTAAATTGACATAAAGGCAGCCCCCCCGAATTTCGGGAGACTGCCTTATTATTTGCTTTATTATCTCTTATCTCAGTCTGCGAACTTGGGTGCGAGATTGCCCCAGGTCTCGGAGAAGAGGCCGGGATCCATGGTCTTGCAATCGGGAGCAACATCGGGAGTGAAGTCCATCTGATCGAGAATATCCTTCTGGATATCGATTCCGGGAGCAACCTCAACGATGGTCATCTTGCCGCCGATGAGCTTGAATACGCAGCGCTCGGTGACGTAGAGAACATCCTGACCCTCTGCGGCGTACTGGCCTGCGAAGGTAATCTGCATAACGTGCTTGAGGAACTTCTTGATGGTGCCTTCCTTCTCGATAACGAGCTTGCCGTCACCGACCTTGAGCTTTGCCTTACCCATGAAGGTGCCGCAGAAGACAACCTTGGGGGTCTTGTTGGTGATATCGATGAAGCCGCCGGGGCCGACAAGACGGGGGCCAAACTTGGAAACGTTGATGTTACCGTCCTCGTCGCACTCGCCGAGGCCGAGGCAGGTCATATCAAGACCGCCGCCGGTGATGATATCGAAGGTACGGTCGTGGGTGATAACAGCTTCTGCATTGTAGGAGGAACCGAAGGAGGGCAGAGCGCAGGGAACGCCGCCGATCATACCGGCCTCACATGCCATGGTAACGTTGTCGATAACGCCTTCCTCGGCGAGAATGTTTCCGACATCGGCGGAGATGCCGACACCGAGGTTAAGAACATAGCCCTTGCCTACCTCAGCAGCACCGCGGCGGGCAATAACCTTACGCTCATCAAGGGGAAGAGCGGCGATGGACTTCATGGGCTCACGAATCTGGCCGGAGAATGCGGGCTACCAGGAACGGCCCTCGGTCTGCCAGCAAGCCATGGGATCGGTTGCCTCAACAACGTAGTCAACAAGGATTCCGGGAATCTTTACATCCTTGGGAGCGATGGTGTCGTTCTTTGTGAGGTACTGAACCTGAACGATAACGATACCGCCGCAGTTATGAGCAGCAGATGCAACTGCAAGGCCCTCGTTAATCATACCCTCGTTCATGAAGGAGATGTTTCCTCTCTCATCGGAAACGGTTCCGCGGAGAAGAGCAACATTTACGGGGAAGGACTTATAGAAGAGGTACTCTTCACCCTGGAAATTAACAAGCTCGGCAACATCGCTGTCGGCAGCCTTGTTCATTCTTCCGCCTTCAACACGGGGGTCAACGAAGGTTCCGAGACCGACCTTGGAAAGGAGGCCGGGTCTGCCTGCGGCGATTTCACGCCAGATGGAAACTGCGATACCCTGGGGGAGGCACCAGCTCTTGATTTCATTGTTAAGAGCGCACCATCAGCATCATTTTTTGGTAAATCTCTAAGCAGGCATTAGAAATGGCATAATTCTTTAAGAAATTCATATTGATAGTAACTTCATTTAAGTCCAATTTTGCTGGAAATGATTCTACTTCAAAATC
>JAKSPP010000112.1 GCA_024404735.1 Oscillospiraceae bacterium
ATATTATACTTAAAAGGCAGAGGTTTTCCTCTGCCTTTTTTACATCCATACGATGCTACAGGGATTTAGCGTTTGTGCACCGTATACAAGAGGCTTTTGCGATTTTGAGTTTTAGTGCCTATTTTAATATTTGTGTGCTTATGTTTATAATTAACTTGAAATTATTTTCGGCTTAAGTGCCGTTAAAGAAAGGAAAAGAAAAGATATGAAAAAGGCATTAGCACTTGTTCTTGCTCTTGTTATGCTTCTTGCTCTCTGCGCATGCGGAAACAAGAATTCCGGTAACGATGCGGGAACTACTTCTCAGCCTGCCGGCTCTTCCACAACACAGACCGAAGTCAATGAAAAGTCCGATGTTTATGTAAATGAGGCAGCTACCGGCGAGGCAACTCTTCAGGATGTTGAGGGTGCCGTAAGAGGCGGTCTTTACGTTCCCTCCGATGAGACTCTTGTTATTGCTCACAAGGGCAATCCCACCGGTCTTTTCCCCGCAACCACAACCGCAACCAGCTTCAACGGTCCTCTTTATCTCGCACTGTACGATCGTCTGACTGATTACGATTATGACACCAATGAGCCTACTCCTATGCTCGCAACCGAGTGGGAATGGCTTGATGAGCTTCATCTTCAGCTCAAGCTCAGAGATGACGTTTACTCTCACGCAGGTGACCACGTCACCGCAAACGACGTTATCTACACCATCGAGGTTGCTCAGTCCGGCAACTTTGTTACCACTTATTTCGGTATGTTCGATCTTAACGAGTGCAAGGTTGTTGACGATTACACCGTTATCCTCGGAACAACCACCCCCCAGCCCCTTCTTCTTTACAACCTGTCCAATAACCCCATGGGTATGATAGTAAAGGCCTCTGTCGAGAGACACGACGGCGATCTTGATTTCCAGTCCCTTACTCCCGACTGCGGCACCGGTCCTTACAAGCTCAAGGAGTGGGCACAGAGCTCCTACATCACTCTTGAGAGAAACGAAGAGTACTGGAACGAGCCCGCATACTACAAGGATGTTGAGGTTCGCCTTATCACCGATGCAACCGCCCGTGTTCTTAACCTTGAGTCCGGCGACGTTGATATCGCATGTGATCCCGATAACGCACAGCTCGAAAGCCTTAAGGGCAACGATGCTGTAAATATCATTTCCGCTCCCACCGCTTCCGGTACCGTATTTATCTTTAACTGCGCCGAAGGCCCCTTCGCCGATGTAAACGTACGTCGTGCAGTATGCCTTGCTCTTAACTATGAGGCAAATATGGAAATCGCTACCGAAGGCTATGCAACTCTCTGCGATTCCTATATCACCAGCAGAAACATCATGTACACCTCTCCCGCAGATGGTGGCTACGAGACCTACTGGCATTACGATGTTGAGGCAGCCAAGGAAATGATGGCCAAGTCCTCTTATCCCGATGGCTTCAAGACCACCTTCGTATACATTGAGTCCGCTCCCTTCAAGGCATTCGGTAACCTCCTTCAGGCTCAGCTTGCCGAAATCGGCATTGAGGTTGAGCTCGTTCCCCAGTCTCAGGCTGTTTTCTATGATACAGTAACTGCCGGTGACTTCGGTATGCACATCCTCAACTCCTCTAACCCCGATGCAGTTACCTGGCTCCGTTCCTCCGACCCCCGCTGGGACTTCACAAAGCTCCGTGGCGGATGTAACTGGGTTGATGCTCCTCAGGAGTACATGGATCTCTGTGATGCCGCAAACGCAACAAGCGATCTTGCAGAGAGAAAGGAAATCTTTGTAAAGCTTCAGGCTATCATTGCAGAGTACTGCACCACAATGACCGTATACTCTCCCACCAAGACCTGTGCTGCCGATTCCGATATTCGCGGCATTGAGATGATTTATTACGGAGATGTCTGCTGGCAGAAGGCTTACAGAGTAAGCGACTGATTTTGTGAGGCAGAATAATCTCATAAAGGCAAACTAAATGTTTTTACCTGCCCGGGCTGTAGGTTCGGGCAGGTTTTTAAGAAGCTTTCCCGGAAAGCTTCATTCTGTTTTCGGTAATAGGAGTAAAAGATGCTCAAATATATTGTAAAACGACTTCTATGGATGATTCCGATTGTTCTCGGAGTTCTTCTTATAGTATTTGTTCTCAGTGCCATAACTCCCGGTGATCCTCTTGATGTTATTGTCGGTACAGATGCCGAATATGAGGTCCGCGAGGCAGCGAGAATTGAATACGGACTTGACAAGCCCGTTACTGTAAGATTTTTCAGTTATATCTTCGGTATAGTTACCCGATTCGATTTCGGTAAATCCTATGCCAGTGGCCTTCCCGTTATTTTCGAACTCTCCAAGCGTTTCCCCGTAACCGTAAAGCTCACGCTTCTTGCGGTCGGAGTAGCACTTGTTATAGCTCTTCCTTTGGGCGTTCTTTCCGCTGTCAAGCAGTATTCATGGATTGATAACGTCACAATGGTTGCAGCGCTATTCTTTGTTTCAATTCCGCAGTTCTGGTTTGCTTTAATGCTTATGCTTGCCTTCTGCGTAAAGCTTAAATGGTTCCCGGCAAGTAATATTACAGGCTGGAGTAGCTGGGTTCTTCCCGTTGCCATGGCCGGTGTTTCCAGCGTCGGTAACCTTGCCCGTGTAACCCGCTCCACCATGCTCGAAATAATCCGTCAGGATTATATGAGAACCGCCAGAGCAAAGGGACAGAAGAGCATTGTAGTAACCTTCAAGCACGGCCTGCGTAATGCCCTTATGCCGGTCCTTGCAAACGTCGGTAACAGTATTGGCGTTTCCCTTGGCGGTGCTGTTATCGCAGAGAGCATTTTCTCCATTCCCGGCATCGGTCAGTATATGCTGGGAAGCATCAACTCCCGTGACTGGCCGGCTGTTCAGGGAGGACTTGTTCTTCTTGCCGTATCCTTCTCGATAGTAATGCTTCTAGTCGATATTGCATATACTATCGTAGACCCGAGACTCAGATCGGAGTTCAAGATGGATAAAAAGAAAAAAGCAAAGGCTAAGTCCGTTAAGGAGGTGTCTGCATAATGGCTAAGCTTGTTACCCCTGAAATGGAAAAAATAAATAAGAAGCTGGCCCGTGAAAAGAAAACCCGCAGGGCTGCAAACTCTCCCGGAATGGAAGCGTGGATAAGACTGAAAAGAAACAAGCTTGCCGTTGTCGGAATGATTATCATTCTCGCACTTATCCTCGTTGCTATTTTCGCGGATTTCATCGCTCCCTATTCTTATGACGCTCAGGATTACAAGGCTCTTAAGATGAAGCCCTGCGCAGAACATATTTTCGGAACAGACCAGTATGGAAGAGATATTTTCAGCCGTATGGTTTACGGAACAAGATATTCCCTGCCCATGGGTCTTATCTCTGTTTTCTTTATCTTCCTTATCGGAGGAACTCTCGGTGCAATCGCAGGCTATTGCGGCGGAAGAGTGGACAATGTTATTATGCGAGTTCTTGATGTATTTCAGTCCATTCCCTCCATGCTTATGGCCATTGCCGTTGCGGCGTCTTTGGGAACAGGTGCCGTTAACCTTGTTATTGCCATAGGAATAAGCTCCGCTCCCGGACGAGCAAGAGTTGTGCGCTCCGCAATTCTGAGCGTTAAAAACAATGACTACATTGAGTCCGCAAGGGCAATCGGTGCATCGTCAAGAAGACAGCTTCTCAAGTATATGCTTCCCAATGCACTGGCACCTATCCTCACCGCCATTACCTTCAGTGTTGCAACATGCATTCTCATTATCTCTTCCATGAGCTACCTCGGTCTCGGTATTCCCGCTCCCGCTCCCGAGTGGGGCTCTATGCTCGCTGATTCCCGTTCCTTTATGCGTTCACATCCCTATATGCTGGTATTCCCCGGCGCAGCCATCATGATTACCGTTCTCGCCCTGAACCTTTTCGGCGACGGTCTTCGCGATGCCTTCGACCCGCGTCTTAAGTAAGGAGGTTTTCATAAATGAGTGAACCTATTCTGAATGTTGAAAATCTCGTTGTACATTATGAGACCAGAAGCGGAGTTGCCGAGGCCGTTAATAATGTCAGCTTCTCAATTATGCCCGGTGAAACTCTCGGCCTTGTGGGAGAAACAGGCGCCGGAAAGACTACTATCGCTCTTTCCATTATGGGACTTCTTCCCAACCCCGGTGGTCACCTTGTTTCCGGCAAGATTACCCTTGGCGGAGAAGAAATTTCACAGCATATAACACCCAA
>JAKSPP010000113.1 GCA_024404735.1 Oscillospiraceae bacterium
GGGATGACAGGGGTAACAGGTCTTGACGCCGTTTGAGTCAAGGCACTTTGAAACTATCGTATCTCTGTCGATGATATAGTTAAAGGCGTGTCTTGCCTCGGGGGTCATAAAGTAGTTGGAGTCTGTATTGAAGCCCACAAAATGCATATTCATGGTATCGGCATAACGGACCTCGTTGGAGCTTCCGTAGCCCAGGTTATACATGGAGGAGGGGTCGTTGAGAACAAGGTCAACCTTACCGGACTCAAAGGCGCTGATTTTTTCGGTTATTTCATCGTAGGTAACAAGCTCTATATACTCGGCGGGAAGGCTGTCCTTATATCGGCTGTAGGGGTTTATAACAAGCCTTGTTCCGTCCTCGGAAAGCATATAGGCACCGCTTCCCAGATGATACGCATCCTCCTCGCCCTGCTCTCTCTTAACGATGGGAACAGTCAGGAGATTGGGCAGCATCGCATTGGGCTCTCTTAAGGATACGGCAAAGCAGTTTGAGCCCATAGCGGAAATACCGTTTATATCTATGAGATTTTCACCGTGGACATCGCTCATCATTCCCTGAACAATGGAGTATACAACGTCCTTGGCCGTAAGAAGGCTGCCGTCGGAGAAGTAAACGTCTTCAACGATATGGAAAACCCACCAGGAAAAATCGTTGGTCGTGTACTCCGTTACTATCTCCGAATAGGGCATATTGTCCTTTGTAAGCTTGTAGACATAGTCGAACATCAGGGAATTAAAGAGCATATTGTCGGGTGCGGCTCCCGTAATCGGATTAATTCCCTTCTTATCGTCATAGCAAAGGGAAAAGACTCCGTCATTGAGGACTATGGTATCCTCCGGCATATCTTCCTCGTAGGGCACATCCGTATCGTCGGGGGTATTCTCCTGCTTTTTTCCGCAGCCGCAGAAAAGACAAATAATAACCGACAGAGCCAGAAGAATACCAAGGGCCCTTTTAAGCTTATTCAAAATAAATCTACCTCTTTTTGATTATTGCTCGTTTCTGCCGCAGCAGTCCTTGTACTTCATGGGAAGTCCGTTGGGGCGGAGCTTACCGCAGGGGCAGGGGTCGTTTCTGCCTATCTTCTGAGCCTTCTTGACAGGCTGCTTCTTAACGGAGGCATCTCCGCCCACGTTGGCCGTATCGGCCTTGGAAACGCGTCTTCTCTTCACCTCGGAGTCTCTTCTTATACGGACTCTGAAAATGCGCTTGACAACCTCCTGCCTGATGCCGCCTACCATGGTCTCAAACATATCAAGACCCTCCTGCTTATAGGCGTCAATGGGCTTTATATTGCCGTAGCCACGAAGACCGACACCCCTGCGCAGCTCTGCCATTGCATCGATGTGGTCCATCCAGAACTCATCGACAACACCGAGAAGAATAACTCTCTCGATTTCACGCATGGCAGGCTCACCGTTGGGGCCCATTCCGAATTCAAGCTCCTTTGCCTCATAAACTCTCTTTGCGGCATCCTTTGCAGCGGAGATAATCTCGTCACAGCCCATTCCGGGGGTAAAGCTTAAATAGTTTTTGGGCATAAAGAGGCCGGAGAAGGGCTCAAGCAGCTCCTCAAGCTCCCCGGCAGAGGTGGGGGGAACAGAGCCCACAGTATCTCTTATGAACTCGTCAATCATTCCGGCGATGCTGCCTGATACGTTCTCGCCGTTAAGAACCGTTCCGCGCTGCTCATAGATAAGCTTACGCTGGAGGTTCATAACGTCGTCGTATTCGATGGTGTTCTTTCTGACCTGGAAGTTACGGCTCTCCACATTCTTCTGGGCGGTTTCGATGGCGTTTGAAAGCATCTTGTTGTCAAGAGGCATATCCTCCTCCATGCCCAGAGTCTCCATCATATTCATGATTCTCTCGGAGCCGAAAAGACGCATAATATCGTCGGTCAGCGCAATATAGAAGCGGCTCTCTCCGGGGTCACCCTGACGGCCTGCTCTTCCTCGGAGCTGGTTATCGATACGGCGGGATTCGTGGCGCTCCGTACCGAGGATGAAGAGACCGCCGGAGGCTCTTACCTTCTCTGCCTCGGCATCGGTTTCCTTTTTATGCTCGGCATATTTTTCGGCATAGAGGCTGCGGGCGGAAAGAATCTGCTCATTTTCCGTATCGGCAAAGCCCGTTGCCTCGGCAATAATCTCCTCACTGTAGCCCGCCTTGCGAAGGTCGTTCTTTGCAAGATACTCCGCATTGCCGCCCAGCATAATGTCGGTGCCTCGTCCTGCCATATTGGTTGCAATGGTAACGGCACAGGGCTTACCGGCCTGCGCAACTATTTCCGCCTCGCGCGCATGGGTCTTTGCGTTGAGGACGTTGTGCTTTATGCCTGTTTTGGAAAGGAGCTTTGAGATATACTCACTCTTCTCGATGGATACGGTACCCACAAGGACGGGCTGACCCTTGGCGTGGCACTCCTCAATCTGTTTGATTATCGCCCTGTTCTTGCCGTTTTCGTTTTTGAAGACAACATCGGGTCTGTCAATACGGGCAAGGGGCTTGTTGGTGGGAATTTCGATAATATCAAGGCCGTATATGGCGACAAACTCCTCCTGCTCCGTTGCGGCGGTACCCGTCATACCGGAGAGCTTATCGTACATACGGAAGTAATTCTGGAAGGTAATGGTTGCAAGGGTGCGGTTTTCACCTGCAACGTCAACTCTCTCCTTGGCCTCGATTGCCTGATGCAGACCCTCGGAATAACGGCGGCCCAGCATAAGACGGCCTGTAAACTCATCTACGATGATAACCTCGCCGTCCTTGACGACATAGTCAATGTCCCTCTTCATAACGCCGTGAGCCTTGATGCCCTGGGAGATATGATGGGCAAGGGTGGAGTTTTCAAGGTCGGAGAGGTTTTCAATTCCGAAGTACTCCTCGGCCTTAGTTATTCCCCTTGCGGTTAATGTTGCGGTTTTTGCCTTCTCATCAACGATGTAGTCGGCATCGAGGTTTTCGTCCTCCTCCTGCTTCTCATCGACGGAGGCATAGACGATTCTCTTTAGTCTTGAGACGAAATCATTTACGTTTCTGTAAATATCCGTTGATTCCTCTGCTCTTCCGGAGATGATAAGAGGGGTTCTTGCCTCATCGATGAGGATGGAGTCAACCTCGTCGACGATGGCGTAGCTGTGTCCGCGCTGAACCATCTCGGACTTATAGATTGCCATATTGTCACGGAGATAGTCAAAGCCCATCTCGTTGTTGGTTCCGTAGGTTATGTCCGCAAGGTAGGCCCTCTTTCTCTCCTCACCGGAAAGGCCGTGGACGATAAGACCCACGGAAAGACCCATAAATCTGAAGACCTTTCCCATCCACTCGGAGTCACGCCTTGCAAGATAGTCGTTGACGGTTACGATATGGACACCCTCGCCTGCAAGTGCATTGAGGTATGCGGGAGCAACGGCAACGAGAGTCTTTCCTTCGCCGGTCTTCATTTCGGCGATACGCCCTCCGTGAAGAACGATTCCGCCTATAAGCTGAACTCTGAAGGGCTTCATTCCCAGAACTCTCCACGAGGCCTCCCTTATGGCCGCAAAGGCCTCGGGAAGGATATCATCAAGGCTCTCACCTCCGGCAAGACGGCTTTTGAACTCGCCCGTCTTTGCCTTTAGCTGTGCATCGCTCATAGCCTCGAATTCGGGAGAAAGGGACTCGATTTTGTCAACAAGGGGTTTGATTTTTTTCAGCTCTCTGCTTGAGTAGGAGCCGAAGATTTTATCAAGAAGGCTCATGCTTTAATTTCCTTTTTCTTAATTTTTACGGGCTTCGGGGGAAAAATCACTCCCGCAAACAAATGCCCATATATGCTCCTAAAGCACCCTCGGCCTCCGGGGGTGCTTTTTGTTTTTATTCGGCGCTTATGCTAAGCTCCTCACCGGCGAGGGAAATATTAACGCTCTTTGCTTTTCCCTTCATTTCGTCAACAAGCTTTGCCGCAATAACATCCTCTATTTCTCTGCGGATAAGTCTGCGGAGGTTTCTTGCTCCGTAGGTAATGGAGTAGCTCTTCTCGGCAAGGTAGCCGGGTACGGCATAATCCCAGGAGAGGGATATGCCTCTGTCGGACAGGGCGGACTTCAGGGCCATGAGCAGAACAGCGGCGATGCCCGTACCGTTGTCCTCCGAGAGCCGATTGCAGGAGATACACGCATCGGCGGCGCTACTGGA
>JAKSPP010000114.1 GCA_024404735.1 Oscillospiraceae bacterium
CGTCAAGGGTACAGCAGTAAGCATTTTCGGTGTAATCGGAGCCTGTGTCGCTTCCTATACTGAACCCACTTGCGTAAACCTGTGTGCCCGAGGAATCAAGAAGCTTCCAGTTAATCCCCTGCCCCATAAAACTGTTTGAACTGACCACAAGGGGGCGTACGGTGAAAACAAAGCTTGTAGAGTAGCCGTACTTTGTATATGTCATCTGGGGCTCAACGCTGATTACCTCGCACTGAAGGGGTTCTGTTCTGTTAGTGCCTGCCCAGTAGGAGTAGGACCCGTTGAGAATCAGGGGGAAGTCGGGCATATTGACAGTGGGCCGGTTTTTGGCATCTGTCTTTGTTTCGCCGCTTTCATTCAGGAATTTAAGCTTATATGCCTTGTCCTCAAGGCCGTCAAGGCTTATTGTGAATACGATATCCGTATCGCCATTTCCGCGGATTCCGGGGCTTATCTCATAGCTTCCGTATTTGTTTGTGGCTGTGGCAACGCCTTTTTTGACAGTGCGTCCGGCATCATCCACGATATACCACTTGAGGTACGGGAAAAACTGCTCATCCATGCCCTGTTCAACGGAGCTTACGATGCCGCCCAGGGTGAGGGTTGTGCCGTTGCGCTCTGCTTTGTTAACGGTAAAGGTACCTGTCAGGAATGCCCCGATGGGGTGGTAGTCATAGGTGAGATCGGGGGAAATTTTATAGGAATCCCCGTAGCCGTAGTTTCTCACCTCAACAAGATTCAGGCAGTTTACCGTAGAGTTCATTACGGAAATGTCGATGAAGTCTGCCTCGTGCTCAACTTTGACAGTACAGGATGCGGATACTCCGCTTGCGGCGGTGGCAGTAATTACTGCCGTTCCCACGCCCTTTGCCGTAATTACTCCGACTGAAGAAACGTTTACAACAGAGGAATCGGAGCTCTCCCATTTAAGCTGCTGATTTGCCGCATTGGCGGGGGTTATTACGGGGGTAAGGACCTCGCTGTGGCCTACTCTGTAAAATGTGTACTTGCCGGTAAGAGAAACGGACTCAACGGGGGTAAGGGCAGCGCCTGTTCTTACCATTGTGGTTATGGCCTGCTCACGGGTGTAGGAGGAGAGAGGGTCAAATCTTCCTTCGCCGACTCCGTTCATTACGCCGCTTGCAACCATCTGGCCAACCTGAGTCTTTGCCCAGTCGGCAATTTTGTCATTGTCGGTAAAGTCAATTTCCTGCGTGGGGAAGGACGTGCCCATTACATTGCTGAGTCGGGCGAGGATAACTGCGGCCTCCTGTCTTGTAAGGAGCTTATCCGGGGCAAATTTGTTGTCTCCCACACCCGTTACAACGCCCAGCGCGCCCATTTTCCTTACGCTTACGTCATTGCAGTCTGCAAAGGTGGTCATCTCCGTGATGACAGAGCCTGTGGTCTTTTCATAAAACTCCGCGGCAAGCTTGCAGAATTCCGCGCGGGTTATGGGGTCCTTATATTTTTTCCTGAGCTGTTCGGGCAGATAACCTGCATCCGTTGCGGTATTAACATAGTCCTGCGCCCAGGGGGATGGATTGTAGTAGCTCTGTGCATAGTCGGGAACTGCGGCGGCAAGAGTGTTGAGAACAGTATGGTAATCGTTGTTTACAAGTCTTGTTACGCCTTTTCCGGTGTAGAAGTCAAGCTTGCTATAAAAGACCTCCCGGCTTACATGCTCTCCGTTAACGTAATAGATGAATCTGCCGTATGAGCTCTGGATATCTCCCACTCTCCAGTCGGGTATAAACATAACACTGAAGTTCTCGCCCTGAGTCATCCTTGTTCCGTTAAAGAAGTAAAAGTTGAACGACTGTGAGATGTAATCTTCAAATTCATTGTCGGAAAGATAGACATTGCCGTTTTGTCCAACGCAGTAATATACGCAGTCATCGCTTATATAGGGATAATCCTCAAAACTTAAAATGCTTCCGATGGATCCCGGAGGAGCATAAGAGGAGTATGCGCCCGAGTCCTCGTGCTTTTTAACCCAGCTTCCGTTCTGCCCTATTTTCACAAGCTTTCCGTCTTTGCAGGTATAGATGCGTATCCATTCAAAATCGTCTTCGTAGCCGTCTATCATTACAGTGGAAACGGTATCAATTTTCTTTTTTATAAAAAGCTCTTCAATGCCGTCGCCGGTAACATCGAAAAGATAAGCGTGAAGAATTTTATTTACAGAGGTCGACTGAAGATGCTCTGTGTACATCTTCCTGAAATCCGGGTCCGTCTCCGGCTTTCCTATGCCCTCAATCTCGGACATCATGAAATCGTAATAAGCCTTGTAGGCCTCCTGCTTGTTTACTGCGGCGGATGCCTTTGCGGGAACGGCGCTTAAAACAACAAGCGCAGCCAGAAGCCCTGCCGACAGCTTTTTGAGTATTTTCTTCATTAAGAATACCCCCGAACGATATTTCTTACTCCTATTATATACACTTAAGATAAAAATGCAAGAGAGCAAAAGACCGCGCGTTTTTAACTTAATTTTAATATTGCATAATCATTAAAAGAGTATATAATAATATTGTTAACCAAAACTACACGGAGGAAATGTCCTATGATTCAGGATAGAGCACAGTATTACTTCATTGACGAGAACAAAACCTGCTCGGAGACTTTAATCTCTGCGGCAAACGATGCTTACGGCTTCGGAATTTCCGAGGAAGACCTGGCCCTCTTTTCGGGCTTTGGCGGCGGACTTGCCTCCGGAAGTGTCTGCGGCGCTCTTGCCGGCGCCACTGCCGCACTCTCCCGCCTCTACGGCAGCAGAGAAAAAACGGAATTCCGCGGAATTGTCAGTGACTTCGTTAAAATCTTTCAGGATAATTTCGGCTCAATCAACTGCGGTGACCTTGAGCCCATATACAAGAAGCCCGATACCCGCTGTCTTGACCTTGTAAAAAAGACAGCCGAGCTTCTTGATGCATATATTAACAAGCTCGAGGGAAAGACCCCCGAGGCAGAGCCCTGTGGCTGCACCGTCAGCCCCGAGGATATCAAGCGTGTTAAGGGCCTTGGCTTCCTCAATCACAAGGGTACAAACAAGTTTAACGGCCGTATCATTACCCGCAACGGTAAGATTTCCGCCGAGGAGGCTGCCGTAATCGCAGAGGCCTCAAAGCTTTACGGTGACGGCAAGATGATGTTCACAACCCGTCTCACCGTTGAGGTTTCCGGCATTGACTACGAGAACATCGATGCCTTCATTGCCCACATCGGCAAGGTAGGCCTTGTTACCGGTGGTACGGGCAGCCTCGTCCGCCCCGTTGTTTCCTGCAAGGGTACAACCTGCCAGTACGGCCTTTACGATACCTATGCAGTCAGTGAAAAAATCCATGAGAGATTCTATCTCGGTTATCATGATGTTCCTCTGCCCCACAAGTTCAAGATTGCCTGCGGCGGCTGCCCCAACAACTGCGTAAAGCCCAGCCTCAATGACCTCGGTATCGTCGGCGCAAGAATCCCCTCCTTCGATGCAGATAAGTGCAAGGGCTGCAAGAAGTGTCAGATTGAGGCCGCCTGCCCCATCAAGATTGCAAAGGTCGAGGACGGTAAGCTCAGCATCAATCCCGAAGCCTGCAACAACTGCGGACGCTGCATCGGCAAGTGCCCCTTCGGCGCTCTCGAGGACGGCGAGTACGGCTTCAGAGTATTCATCGGCGGACGCTGGGGCAAGAAGAGCTCTCACGGTCAGATGCTGCGCCACTTTGTAAAGGACGAGAACGAGCTCTTTGAAATCATCGATAAGGCAATTCTCTTCTTCCGCTCCGAGGGCATTTCCGGTGAGCGCTTTGCAGATACAATTGCCCGTGTCGGCTTTGAATATGCCGAGGAGAAGATTCTCGGAAACGAGCTTCTGGAGAAGAAGCAGGAAATCCTCGGAATGAAGGTTAAGGGCGGCGCAAGCTGCTGATTGCAGATTTATATAATAACATAAAAATATTAAAACGGAGCGGCTTAATTGAGCCGCTCCGTTTTAATATATTAATTTTGCCCTCACGGTGCCGAATCTCCGTCACACCCGCTGCAGAGAATTTCTTTTCCGGCACCTCATAAGGCACTTAAAAATAGCTTACCTTAACCTTCTTGCCCATTTTTCTGAGGCATTCGGACAGCTCCTCCACAATC
>JAKSPP010000115.1 GCA_024404735.1 Oscillospiraceae bacterium
GAGCGCCACCTTGCCAAGGTGGAGGTAGCGAGTTCGAGCCTCGTAGGCCGCTCCAGAATAAAACTCATTGCTCCGTTTAGGCGGAGCAATGTGCTATACGGCGCCATAGCCAAGTGGTAAGGCAGCGGACTGCAAATCCGCGACTCCCCGGTCCGAATCCGGGTGGCGCCTCCAGAAAAAACACGAACGCATAAGCGTTCGTGTTTTTTTGTTTCTATGTCACTTTTTGAAAAGGCAACAAAATGCAGACAAAAAAATCACGGCCTGTCCGGTGACTGCCGTGATTTTTGTATTTATTTATAATTTACTTCTTCTCGGGCGCATCCATAAGCTCGGGAAGCTGCATTGAGAAAATAAGAGTGCAGACGGTTATTATTCCCATAACAAGAAAAGCGGTGCGATAATTGTCGCCGATAATGGGTACAACAATATATGAGGGGATAAATACAGACATAGTCAGGTCGATTGTTGCCATAACGCCGCCGCCTGTGCCCGCATAGGTGTGGCCTATTTCGGGGAGCATAACGGGGATGGACATATAGGTGGTAATAAGAGAGGTGATTACAAAGCCCGTAAGGAAAAGTGCGCCTGTCAGGATTACGCCCTTGGGGCAGAGCCATGCAAAGGCAGTGCCGATGGCTGCCAGAGCGCCGAATACAGCGAAGAAGGGCTTTGTCTTTCCTATTCTGGCGCATACTATAGGACCGAATACAGCGCCGCAGAGGTTACCCAGAAGGTTAAATGATGAAACTACACCCGCTGCCTCCTCGGAAAGCCCGTGGACAGTCTGAAGAGCCTGAGGAAGCATCTGGATGATATACATCTCTCCGGAGAGTACAAGACCTGTTGCAATGCCTCCGAACCAGATGTTCTTGCTCTTAAGTGCCGCCTTAAGACCGGTAACAAAGGATACTTCTTCACCTGAGTGGGCAATCTGAGCATCATCGGGGCAGTTTTTGAAGAACAGAAGCCAGATAATGGTTGAGAAGATAATGAGAACCGCGCCGATAACAAAGGATACCTTGTATCCGGGCAGAAGGGCGGTTGTTGCCATAGCCACAACCTGAGCAACGTTTGCGCCGGCAAGGGCAATTCCTATGCCTACTCCGGTTTTCTCTCTGGGGAACCAGGAGCCGATTATTTTGGAAATATTACAGTTAAAGAAGGTGCAGCCGAATCCGCCGAAGAGAAGAGTAATGTACAAAACGGCGTAGCTTGATGCAAAGATTCTGATTACAGATGCAATTCCGGAAACAATCAGTGCAAAGCCGATGGATTTTTTAGCTCCGTACTTATCACACAGAAGTCCGGATATTATTCCGAGAACAAATCCGGGAATCATTGCGGATGAAAACAGCTGTGAGTACTGGGCGTTGCTAAGACTGAAGGTTTCTCTCAGTATTCCCGCAATGGGAGAGAGCGCATAAGAGGGGTAATTCGTTGCAAAGAACCCGATTGTTACTATTGCATTGATTAAAATAGCATAGCTTAGGGTTTTGCTGCCTGTCTTTTCTTTCATCAATTCGTGTTTCCTTTATTTCTTGTGATTGTATGTAAAAATTAATTCCGAAATAATCATACGCCTCTGAAACGGCTTTCGCAGATTTCGGGAGAAACGCTTCCGCCGGTAAGCTCTCTGAGAGAGTCGCAGAATCCTTCCACGCTTTCCTTCGGGAGTACGGCAGTGATAAGAACCTCGGCGCCGAAGTCGGTGTCTTCTATTATTCCGCTCTTTTCATCCACAAGGCGTTTTATTCTCTCATAAAGGTTATAGGGGCAGGGAATAAGAACATCCGTCCAAAGGGCCATCTTAACAATGCCCGCAGCTTCAAGTGCAAGCTTTGCCCCTTCGGTATAGGCTCTTACAAGTCCCCCTGTGCCCAGAAGAATTCCGCCGAAGTATCGTGTTACAACAATGCACACGTCCTTTAGCTCCTTGCCGTTAATAACGGCAAGAATAGGCTGTCCGGCCATACCCTGAGACTCACCGTCATCGGAATAGCGTGTAATGTTGCCTTCGCTGAGTACATATGCAGAGCAGTTATGTCTTGCATCGTAGTGCTTTTTCTTGATTTCCGCAATAAAAGCAGAGGCCTCTGCCTCGGTTTTAACGGGTCTGAGATATCCGATAAAGCGTGAGCGCTTTTCGGTGAAGTCCCCGAAGCCCGCTCCTGCAGGTGTAAAATAGCTGTCCATAGCGTAGCCTCCACGATATCAGGAGCAAAAAGCCCTGACTTTTTCCCAGAGGTCCGGCTTCATAACAGCCTCGATAATGGTTCCGTCCTCACTGTAGTCAAGGGATATAACCTGAGCCTTTTCGTGCAGCTCCTGAACAAGGTCGCCTCTTGAGAAGGGGATGGTTAGCCTTGCACGCTTCTTGCCTGCACCGAGTATTTCGCCCATCTTACCGAGAAGAGTATCAAGGCCGTCTCCGTTAAGGGCGGATATGAATACTCCGTCTCTGTCTCTGGGAAGCTCACCTATGCATTTGTCGCACTTGTTGTAAACTCTGATTAAAGGTGTCTGCTCGGCACCGAGCTTAACAATAAGCTCCTCGACAACTCTTGCCTGCTCCTCCCATTCGGGGGAGGAAAGGTCAATTACGTGAAGAAGAAGGTCTGCAAAGCACAGCTCCTCAAGGGTTGCCTTAAAGGCCTCAATGAGATGAGTAGGAAGATGGCGGATAAAACCGACAGTATCCGAGAGAAGAATTTCATAAAGCTCATCTATCTTAAGGCGTCTTGTGGTTGTATCAAGGGTGTCGAAAAGACGGTTATTGGCTTCTATAGCGCTGTCGGTAAGGGAATTGAGAAGTGTTGACTTACCTGCGTTGGTGTATCCCACCAGAGCGGCAACGGGCACTTCGTTTTTCTCTCTCTGTCGTCTCTGAACGGAGCGAACCTTTCTTACCTCGCTCAGCTCCTCCTCAAGCTTCTGAATTTTCCGGCGAATATGTCTTCTGTCGGTTTCAAGCTGGGTTTCACCGGGGCCTCGTGTTCCGATAGGTGAGCGCCCTCCGGAGGCGGTCTGACGCACAAGGTGGGTCCACATACCTGTCAGTCGGGGCAGAAGATATTTGTACTGTGCAAGCTCAACCTGAAGTCGGCCTTCCTTTGTTCTGGCTCTCTGGGCAAAAATGTCCAGAATCAGTCCGGAGCGGTCCATAACCTTAACGCCAAGTGCCTCGGAGAGATTTCGCATCTGGGAAGGGGAGAGCTCGTTATCGAAAACGGCAAAATCACATTCATTTGCCGCAATAAGCTCTTTAAGCTCTTCGATTTTACCCTCCCCCAGGAAGGTTCCCGGGTCCGGGGCTGCGCGGTGCTGGATAAGATATCCGGAGGCTTCTCCTCCGGCCGTCTCAACAAGAGCCATAAGCTCCTGCATTGTTATGTCGGTTGAGTTATCGCTTTCTTCAAAGCAATCTGCATTCAGGCCGGCAAGAGCGGCTCTTTCTTTTTTTACGGAAGCATCATTCATATCAGTATCATTATAAAAATCAGTTTAAGTGTTCGGTGCCTTCACGGCAGAATTCCCTGCAGCGGCAAATTTCACATTTCGGACTTCTTGCGGAGCAAACCGCTCTTCCGTGCAGAACAAGTCTGTGGCAGAAATCCGAGGATTTCTCCGGGGGCAGAATCGGCCGCAGGAGCTTTTCTATTTTTTCAGGCTCCTTCATGTTGTCAACAAGACCCATACGGTTTGTAAGTCTTATGCAGTGCGTATCCACAACGATAGAGCCGGGGGCCTTGAAAATGTCTCCCAGAATAAGATTTGCCGTCTTTCTTCCCACACCGGGAAGCCTTAAAAGCTCCTCCATTGTTCCGGGGACCTTCCCGCCGTATTCCGAAATGAGCATTCTGGCACACCATACAATGTCCTTTGCCTTTGCCCTGAAAAACCCGCAGGAGCGAACATACTCCTCAACCTGCTCCGGGCTTGCTTCGGCAAATGCCTCCAGAGTCGGAAAGGCCTCAAACAGTGCCGGGGTAATCATATTTACTCTCTCGTCGGTGCACTGTGCGGCAAGACGGACGGAAAACAGAAGCTCATAATCCTTTTCATAGCAAAGGGAGCATTCTGCCTCTGGGTACTCCTCCTCAAGTGCGGCAACTATTTTTAGG
>JAKSPP010000116.1 GCA_024404735.1 Oscillospiraceae bacterium
CCGAATGTAAAGATTATACCGAGAGAATGGAAATGACCTGTCTGGTCCTTGGCGAGAACTTCGCCACAATCCGTGCAGGCAAGGTCAATGCAGCAGTACTTAACGGAATCAGCGTTGATTATTACGGAGTTGCAACTCCCATAAACCAGCTTGCCAATATAGGCACACAGGATGCAAGAACCCTTACCATCCAGCCCTGGGATGCAAGCGCTCTCAAGGGCATTGAGAAGGCAATTCAGTCCTCTGAGCTTGGCATCAACCCCCAGAACGACGGAAAAATAATCCGCCTTGTTTTCCCCCAGCTTACAGAGGAGCGTCGTAAGGAGCTGGTCAAGCAGGTTAAGAAGTATGCCGAGGATGCCAAGGTCGCTGTCAGAAACATCAGACGTGATGCTATAGATAAGTTCAAGAAGGAGCAGAAGGCATCTGCAATCACCGAGGATGATTACAAGGACATCGAAAAGGATCTTCAGAAGGAAACAGATAACTACATTAAGAAGATTGATGACCTCTGCGCCAAAAAGGAAAAGGAACTTACCGAAATCTGATGGAGCTTTTTAAGAAGAAAAAGACGGCAGGGGAGCCCGAGCGTACCGGGCTCCCCCGACATATTGCCATAATTATGGACGGCAACGGAAGATGGGCAAAGAAGCGCGGCCTTCCCAGAACAGCGGGCCATGCCGCAGGTGCCGAAAATTTCCGTAAGATTGCCCGTTACTGCAGGGATGTCGGTATTGAGTACCTTACGGTATATGCTTTCTCAACCGAAAACTGGTCCCGACCCGATGATGAGGTTAATGCCATTCTGGGCATTCTGGAAAATTACCTTGAAGAGGCAATGGAAAGAATGCGTAAGGAGAACATCAGAGTTAAATTTTTCGGAAATCCCGCAAGACTATCTCCCAAAATTCAGGAGCTTATTAAAAAAGCCGATGAAATCAGCAGGGATATTACCGGCTGTCAGGTAAACGTTTGCTTCAACTACGGAGCAAGAGACGAAATGGTCAGAGCCATGCAGACCTATGCCGAAGAAGTTAAGGCGGGAAGAGCCAATGACATCACCGAGGCCGATGTAAACAGATATCTTTACTCTGCCGATATTCCCGACCCCGATCTTATTATAAGGCCGGGCGGAGAGTGCAGACTGTCCAACTTCCTTCTGTGGCAGTGCGCATATGCGGAGTTTTACTTCTGCGATACCTACTGGCCCGACTTCGACGAAGCGGAGCTTGATAAGGCTCTGGAGGCATTTTCCGGAAGACAGCGCCGTTTCGGAAAGGTTAAGTAATGATTAAATCGCTTTCGATTCTGGGTTCCACAGGCTCAATAGGAACCCAGGGGATTTCCGCCTGCCTTGATCTGGGAATAAGGGTTGCGGCCCTGGCTGCGGGAAGAGATATAAAAAAGCTTGAGGCTCAGGCGAGACAGCTATCTCCGGAGCTTGTTTCCGTATACGATGAAGCTGCCGGAAAGGCGCTGAAAATCGCCCTGGCCGACACAAATACAAAGGTAATTTACGGCCCCGGGAGTCTTACCGAGGCAGCGGTAACAGAGAGCGCCGACTGTGTTCTCGCTGCTGTTTCCGGCTCTGTGGGGCTGGAGCCTTCTCTTGCGGCAATTTCGGAAAAGAAGAGAATTGCTCTTGCAAACAAGGAGACACTTGTATGCGCAGGAGAAATAGTAATGGAAAGTGCCCGGAAAAACGGTGCGGAGATTATACCCGTTGATTCCGAGCATTCGGCTATCTTCCAGTCCCTCGGCTGCAGGCTCGGAAGTCCGGAGATAGAGCAGATTCTTCTGACAGCCTCCGGCGGCCCTTTCAGGGGAATGAGCTTTGAGGAGACATATAAAAAGACTCCCGCAGAGGCTCTGAAGCATCCGAGCTGGTCCATGGGAGCAAAAATAACCATTGACTCCGCAACTATGATGAACAAGGGGCTTGAGTTCATTGAGGCAATGCATCTTTTCGGGGTTTCCCCGGAACAGATTGAGGTTCTTATTCACCCCGGCAGTGTTGTCCACTCCGCGGTAAGGCTGTGTGACGGAAGCGTTATTGCACAGATGGCCTCGCCCGATATGGAGCTTCCCATAAGACTTGCGCTTACCTATCCCGACAGAAAGCCCTTCCCGGCCGTTACACCTCTTGATTTGTTCTCTCTTCCGGACCTTCATTTTGAGCGCCCCGATTCAGAGGCAACTCCCTGCCTCGGGCTTGCAATGGACTCTGCGAAAAAAGGCGGAACGGCGCCCTGCTGTATGTCAGCTGCGAATGAAGAGGCTGTGCACTCCTTCCTGAGAGGAGAAATACCCTTCGGCGGAATATACGAAACCGTAGCGGAGGTAACGGAAAAGCACAGCTTTATTAAAAATCCAACCCTTGAGGAATTAAAGGAGACCGATAAGTCCGCAAGAGAAGACACTCTTGCCCTTATTAAGAAAAATCGGTAATATTCTGACTTATGTATATAATTCTGGCAATAATAGCTTTTGATATTCTTATTGCAATGCATGAATTCGGGCATTTCCTTGCCGCAAAGGCCTGCGGTGTTGCCGTTGAGGAGTTTTCTCTCGGAATGGGGCCCGCTATCTTTAAGAAGCAGGGTAAAAATACGCTGTTTTCGGTCCGCGCGTTGCCAATAGGCGGCTTTTGCGCAATGCGAGGGGAGGATGAGGGCGAAACCGCCGATTCCTTCTATGCGCAAAGGCCTGTAAAGAAGGCAATTATACTCGTTGCAGGCGCTCTTATGAACCTGCTCGCGGGCTTTATACTCATACTGTGCATTATTCCCAATACGTCCATTGTAGAGCCGACAATCGTCTCCTTCTATGACGGCTGTCCCTATGAGGGCGAAGAGGCCTTTATGACCGGTGACCGTATTTATAAGATAGACGGTCACAGAATATATTTTTCCGGAAATGTGCCGGATTATCTTTCAAGGGGCAGCACTCACGATATCACCTTAATCCGGGACGGAAGAAAAGTAACACTTCGCGATTTCTATATGCCCAAGGTTGAATACTCCCTTCAGGGAGGGGGCAGTACGTTTATGTACGGCCTTGTTTTCTCCGGCCGTCAGGAGGGCGTTCTTGCCACAATCCGATATGCGTCATACCAGTGCTCGGACTTTGTCAGAATGATATGGCGTGGGCTTATAGAGCTCATTACGGGCTCTGTTAAGGTGACGGAGCTTTCCGGCCCTGTCGGAATCGTAAATATGGTCAGTGAGGTTACGGAGTCCGCCGAATCAACAGGGGAGGCAATGCATAATTTCTCCTTTATTTTCGGACTTATTGCAGTTAACCTTGCCGTTATGAACCTTCTGCCTCTGCCGGCACTGGACGGAGGAAGAATATTTGCCCTTATTATTATCTCCATCGTAGAAAAAATAATCGGGAGAAAGCCCGATCCGAAATATGAGGCGATGATTCACACCGGCGGTCTTATACTTCTCATGGGGCTGATGTTTTTCGTTATGGCCTCGGATATAATAAAGCTTTTTAAGTAATAACTGTTTGATAATTTTTAAGATATGAAGAGAAAAATCACAAAGCAGATAAATGTTGGCGGAGTAGCCCTCGGAGGCGGTGCGCCTGTTTCGGTTCAGTCCATGCTTACAACCAGGACAAGTGATGCGGAGGGATGTCTGAGGCAGATTGAGAGTCTGAAAAACGAAGGCTGTGATATTATCCGCCTTGCAGTTCCCGATATGGCTTCGGCACTTGCCCTGCCCGAAATATGCAGTGCATCACCGCTGCCTGTTGTTGCGGATATTCACTTTGACTATAAGCTTGCACTGAAGGCTGCAGAGGCAGGCTGTGCTAAAATAAGAATAAATCCCGGAAATATCGGGTCAAAGGACAGGGTCAGGGCTGTTGCGGATGCCTGCCGGGGTGCGGGCATACCCATACGCATAGGCGTAAACGGGGGCAGCCTTGAGAAGAAGCTTCTTGAAAAATACGGCGGAGTATGTGCCGAGGCTATGGTTGAAAGTGCCGAGGGCCATGTCAGAC